>JBKJPI010000271.1:0-3063 GCA_046595235.1 Burkholderiales bacterium
ATCGAGCCGCACCTGCTGCTGGGGAATCAGCACCTGCTTTTCGATCTGCAGATCGACCACGCCCGGTATGCGCGCGAGCCGCCCCTGCATGTCCGCGGCGAGGCCGCGCAGCACGTCGAGGTCGTCGCCGTAGATCTTGAGCGCGATCTGCGCCCGCACGCCGGAGAGCAGGTGATCGAGCCGGTGCGAAATCGGCTGGCCGATGTTGATGACGGCCGGCACGGGCGCAAGCCGGCCGCGGATGTCGTGGATGATCTGCTCGCGCGTTCGCTCCGAGCGTTTCAGATCGACGTCGATCTCGCTCGAGTGCACGCCTTCGGCGTGCTCGTCCAGCTCGGCGCGGCCGGTGCGGCGCCCCACCTTGATCACTTCGGGCACCTGCATGATGAGGCGCTCGGCGAGCGCGCCGACGCGGTTCGATTCGCCGAGCGCGGTGCCCGGGTTGAGCAGCAGGCTGATGGTGAGCGTGCCTTCGTTGAACGGCGGCAGAAACGAGCGCGCGAAAAACGGCACGGTCGCGGCGGCCGCGACGATGGCGGCGAGCGCGAGCCCGAGCAGGAGCCCGCTGCGGTCGAACGACCACTCGAGGAGCTTCGCATCCCACACTTTGAGCTTGCGCACGAGCGGGCTGTATTCGCCGTGACCGTCTTTTCCGTCGGGGCGCTTCGCCGCGAGGCTCGGCAGGAGGTAGTAGCACAGCACCGGCGTCACCGTGACCGACACCAGCATGCTCGCGAGGATCGAGATGATGAAGGCTGCGCCGAGCGGCGCGAAGAGCCGTCCCTCGATGCCCGAGAGCGAGAACAGCGGCACGAAGACGAGCACGATGATGACGGTCGCGTAGACGATGCCGGAGCGCACCTCTTTCGAGGCGGCCGACACCACCTCGCGCACCGGCCTGGGGTCGCCGCCCGCCGCGTTCAGACGCAGCCGCCGCAGGACGTTTTCCATGTCGACAATCGCGTCGTCAACCAGTGCGCCAATGGCGATCGCGAGGCCGCCGAGGGTCATGGTGTTGATCGAGAGATCGAAGTAGCGGAAAACGAGCGCGGTGATGAGAATCGAGAGCGGGATTGCGGTAAGCGAGATCGCCGTGGTGCGGACGTTGAGCAGGAACAGAAACAGCACCACAGCGACCATGATCGCGCCGTCGCGCAGCGCCTCCTCGACGTTGGCGATCGAGTTCTCGATGAAGTCCGCCTGCTTGAAGAGCACTTCCGGCGCCGCCATGCCGGCGGGCCGTGTTGCGGCGAGCTGCGAGAGTGCGGCTTCCACGGCCTTCGTGAGCGCCACGGTGTCCGCGAGCGGCTGCTTCTGTATCGAGAGGATGACCGCGGGCTTTGCCATGAAGCTCGCATCCCCGCGCTTCTGCCGCGCGGCGAAGCCGACTTCGGCAATCTGCTTCAGGAGTATGGGCCGGCGATCGGCATAGCCGACTACCACGTCGGCGAGGTC
This sequence comes from Burkholderiales bacterium, assembly GCA_046595235.1. Classification (GTDB taxonomy): domain Bacteria; phylum Pseudomonadota; class Gammaproteobacteria; order Burkholderiales; family SG8-41; genus JAQGMV01. Next base: position 1,456 of record JBKJPI010000271.1, read on the forward strand.
CTCCAGGCGCGTGGTGCGGCCGATGTGGCGGATGAGATATTCGCGCGCGCTCACCTCGAGGAAGCCGCCGCTCGTGTTGGTCGCGAACTTTTTCAGCGACTTCTCGAGGTCTTCGAGCGTGATGCCGAGGTCCTCCATCCTGCGCACGTCGGGCGTCACCTGGTACTGCTTCACTTCGCCGCCGATGATGATCACCTGCGAGACCCCCGAAATCGTGAGCAGGCGCGGCCGCACCACCCAGTCCGCGAGCTCGCGCACCTGCATCGGGCTCACCTTGGCGGGGTCGGCCGGCAGCGCGACCAGCATGATCTCGCCCATGATCGAGCTGATCGGCCCCATCTGCGGCACGACGCCGGCGGGCAGCTGCTCCTTGACGAGCCCCAGGCGCTCGGCGACCTGCTGGCGGTTCAGATAAATGTCGGTGCCCCAGTTGAACTCGACGAACACGATCGAGAGCCCGATGCCGGAGACCGAGCGCACGCGCGCGACACCGGGCATGCCGTTCATCGCGGTCTCGAGCGGGAAGGTGACGAGCTGCTCGACTTCTTCCGGCGCCATGCCTTCGGTCTCGGTCATGAGCGTCACGGTGGGGCGGTTGAGATCGGGAAAGACGTCCACCGGCATCTCGCGGACCCTGAGCGTGCCGTAGACGATGAGGAGCAGGGCTGCGGCGAGCACCAGCAGGCGCTGCCTGAGGCTGAAATCGATGAGCGCGTCGAACATGGCTAGCGCACCTGCGAGAGCAGTGTCGCGCCTTGCGTGACCACGCGGTCGGCGGCCTTCAACCCCGCCGTGACCGCGAAATCGGTGCCGCTCGCGGGCTGCGCACTGACCTTGCGCGGCACGAAGCGCTCGGCCGAGACGTGCACCCACACCGCGGGCTCGCCGCTCGCGGCGCGGGTGATGGAGAGCTGCGGCACGCGCACACCGATGACGGTCTGCCGCGTCTGCACGAAGAGCTTCACTTTTTCGCCCACGCTCATCGGCGGCGCCGGCGGCTCGATGCGAAACTGCAGCGGCAGCGCCTGCTCGCGCAGTTGATAGCCCGAGCCGACAAAGGTGAGCGCGAGCGGCGCGCCGCTCGCGCTCGAACCCGTGGCGGCGGCGATTTTCCCGGTGAGCGACATGTCATAGGCGACCGCTTCGATCCACAGGCGCTGCGGATCGATCACCTGGAAGAGCACTTCGCGCGCTTCGACCACCTGCCCGGCCGCCGCCGCGGCCGCGCTCACGACACCGGCAACCGGTGCGACGAGCGCTTCACGCTGGACGAGGCTTCCGCTCACCGCGGTGCGGCGCGTGCGCAGGCTTGCGACTTCGGCGCGCGCGTTTTCGAGCTCTTTGCGGGGAATGCTGCCCTCGAGTTGTTCGTAGCGCTGCAATTTCTTTTCGGCGATCTCGAGCGCGCCGGCGAGCTCCGCGGCCTGCGCCTGCTGGTTGCCGCGCTCGATCGCGCCCGCGAGCGGCCTCAAGTACGCCAGCACTTCGCCGCGCGCGACGCGCTGGCCGAGGTGGGGGAGGCCGCGCGGGCCGGGCTCGACTTTTGCGCCGTGGACCGGCTCGTTGGTCGCATAGCGGTCGAGATAGATCACGAGCGCGTCTTTTTCC
>JBKJPI010000346.1:0-4221 GCA_046595235.1 Burkholderiales bacterium
GAAAGCGCTGCGCAAGACCGGAACCAGCGCGATGCTGATCGCTTTGACCGGCTACGGTCAGCCTGAAGATGAACGCCGGGCGATGGCTGCGGGCTTTGATGCCCATCTCGTAAAACCGGCCGACATCGACGACATCAAGACGTTACTTGCGGCCCATTGAAGCGATGGGAGCAACCAGCGCATGTCGTCGTCACGATTAATGAGGTCAGCCTCACGGCTCTGCTTTGAGGTTCGCGGCGCGGGCGACTTTGGCCCATTTCGCAACCTCGGCGCGGATGTGCTGAGCAAATTCCAGCGGGGTGCTGCCGACCGGATCCGCGCCTTGCGCGGCGAACTGCTCTCGCGCGTCAGGCAATCGCGAGATGCGCACGATTTCTCGATTGAGCTTCTCGATGATCGGACGCGGCGTCCGCGCGGGCGCCACGAGGCCGAACCAGACGCCGACGTCGAACCCCGGCAGTCCTGATTCCGCAACCGTGGGTAACTCGCGCATGCCAGGCGAGCGTTGCGCCCCGGTCACCGCAAGCGCGCGCAACTTTCCAGATTTCAGAAACGGCACCGTGGACGTGCTCGTGTTGAAAAGAATCTGCACGTGCCCTGCAACGACGTCCGTCAACGCGGGACCGCCGCCCTTGTACGGCACGTGAACGATGTCGACGTTGGCCATGTACTTGAACAACTCGCCGGCGACGTGGTTGCCCGTGCCGATGCCGCCGGATGCGTAATTCAGGCCGCCTGGCTTTGCCTTTGCCAGCGCTACGAGCTCCCTTATCGAAGTGACCGGAACCGAAGGATGCACCACCACAATCAGGGGAGCGGTCGCGATCAGCGAGATCGGATCGAAATCCCTGACAGGATCGTAGCCGAGCTTCGTGAAGAGACTCGGGTTCACCGCGAAACTCAAGCCTGCCGTCAGCAGCGTATAGCCGTCGGGCGTCGAGCGTGCGGCGATTTCCTTACCGATGTTGCCTGCCGCGCCCGGACGGTTGTCGACGACGACGGGTGACTTGAGACTCTCGGTGAGCCGCTGGGCAACGGTCCGCGTCGTGATATCGGTCCCTCCACCCGGCGCATAAGGCACGATCACGCGAATGGGACGCTCTGGATAACCCTGCCCCACAGCCACCGCGGACATACTCCACAGGGCGCTCACGCCGAGCCCAAGCAGCGCGCTTCGCATACGTCATCCTTCTCCGTGAAGGTCGATGCCCAGCATCACATAAGACAGGCTTTTGCCGTGGGCATCCTGTGCGAGCGAAATCGTCACGCCCCCGCCCAGCGCGTTCTCGATTACGAAGTTGAGCGCCCGCAATTTCGGAAGCTCGTAGCGCGTGATCGGGCCTTTCGCGATATGCGCGTATGCATTCATCACACGCTCGACCGTGAGCTGCTCGCGCAGAATGGTCCAGGCGCGCTCGTCGTAGGCGGTGACCGACACGTTCGAAGTGTTCCCCTTGTCTCCCGCTCGTGCGTGGCCGAGGTCATACACTCTGACGCTCATAACGTGCCCTCGATCGTGACGCGGGGCTGCACCCACTCGCGCGGGACCAGTACGGATTTGATCCCCATCACTTCGCGCACCGCGTTGGTACCCCCGCCGCCGCCGGCCGGGCCGTTCACGTGCAGCGTGCGCACTTCGAACCCCACCGCCTGCGCCGCTTTGCGATCGGGACTGCGTGCAGCCATTCGCAGCCTCACTTCATAAGGCTCCGGGCGGCCCTCGCCGATGCCATGCAGGCTCGACATGCCGATGTAGTCCACGCGAATCTCGGGGTAGGTGAAGCCTCTCATCTTCAGGCGCTCGCGCACGATGCGCTCCGCCAGCTGCGCTCTTGCAAGCGCATTCGGGCCGGCATACCCCACTTCGCCTTCACCGATGTACCCGTCGTGGTATCCGATCACGACCTTGTAGTGTGGCGTGCGAGGTCTTGATCGCACACCGATCACCCGAACGCGGTGTTCGCTCTCCTGCAGGAACTCCATGCCAGTGATATCGAGCACGCAATCCGGCGTGATGTAACTCGACGGATCGTGCATTTCGTACAGCGCCTGCTCGGTGCACGTCTGCACGTCAAGCCGCCCACCACTGTCCTCGAGCTTGCCCAGCACCAGGCCTCCATCTTCGCCCACGTCCGCATACGGGAAACCGATGTTGACCGGATCCTTCGCATCCTTTTTTCCCGGATCGAGAAAACATCCGCCGGTGAGCTGGGCGGCACATTCCATGAGGTGCCCGGCTACAGTGCCGACTGCGAGCTTGGGATAGTCGTCGTAGCTCCAGCCGTGCCCGTGCATAAGCGCGCCGAGGAACATCGACGGGTCCGCGACGCGGCCGGTCATCACGATCGGCGCCCCCGTCGCCAGCGCGTCGCAAATGACGTCGGCACCCAGATACGCATTGGCGGCCGCCATGCGCGGCAGCAGCGACTCGACCGGATCCCCGCTCTCCATGAGCGAAAGCTCCGGATGCGCACGGATAACGTCCACGACGTCGTCCCCAGTGACCACAGCCACGGGTATCTCGCCGAGCCCAAGGGAAAGTGCCACTTTGCGCACCGCACGCGCAGCACCGAGCGGATTCGCAGCCCCCATATTGGTGACGACCCGAATATTGTTCTTCCGACACGCCGGCAGCACGGCCTCGAAACGCTCGGCCAGGTACGGCGTGTAGCCGAGCTCGGGCTGCTTCAGTCGCGTAAGCGTCTCACGCGCAATCGTGCGCTCGGCGAGACACTCGAAGACCAGATAATCGACTGCGCCACGCTCGGCAAGATCGCGTGCCGGCTCGAAGCGATCATCTGAAAATCCGGCGCCGGTTCCGACACGGATCGTAGACTTGCCGGCATTCATACAATGAGGTGGTGGCGCATGCTGCGAAACTCCGGATTAGAAACTGCGGTGAGCGCGTGGCCCCTCGATCTGCATCAGCCAAGTATCCGATGCCGCACGCGCCCTCGCAAGTGTCTTCGTCTGCACTGTCGCGGCCGCTCACGCCAGATCGACAACGTATGTAAAGCCGATCGCACAGATGGAATTGACGCGCGATAATGGCAACGCAGTCGCCGCTTCTGTCCATAAACGCGGAACACCATCGCATGACCAAACGCTGGAGTAAGCGCCCTGAAGGCTCGAACTGGGGCGAGTTCGGAGAAGACGATCAGCACGGTCGGATGAATCTCGTCACGGCCGCGCGTCGCCTGCGCGGATTCGAAGAAGTAAAGACCGGGCAGGTATTCTGCCTGTCGCACCCGCTCGACAAGCCCGGTGGCAATGTGCTCAATCCGAACCGTTATCCTCCTGTTTTCCATCCGGTGAATCGCGAGGGCGAGGTGTATTTCAACCTCGCCATGGGTACCAGCGACGCGCGATTCACCGACGTCGGATCCGACGAAGCGATCATGCTGTATTCGCAATATTCGACGCACTGGGATGCCTTCGCGCACAAGGGAACCGTGTTTGACGCGGACGGCGACGGGGTTGCCGAGAAAGTGTCGTACAACGGGTACCGTATCGTGGATCGCGAAGAGCGCGGAACGCAGGGCGCACTGGGCGCGATCGCATTATCCGCGGCGGCGATGGCCGAGACGGGCGTCCAGGGCCGCGCGGTGATGATCGATCTGCGCCACCATTTTCGCGACGAGCGCGTCGCCGTCACGTGGGAGATGCTCGAGCGCATCCTGACGGACGATGCGGTTACAGTAGAGAAAGGGGACATCGTGTGCCTCCACACCGGACTCGGACAACTCATCCGCGACGCAGAGGGCCATCTTGATCAGTCGATCCGCACCCAATGCGCTGTGCTGGATGGCTACGACAAGCGCCTGCTCGAGTGGATCGCGGACAGCGGTCTCGTTGCCATTGCCGCAGACAACCTCGCGGTAGAAAGATCGTCTACGCTCGGCACCGATCCCCGGTTGGGACACAGGGGTCCACAACTGCCGCTGCACGAGCACTGTCTGGTCAAGCTGGGGATACACCTCGGCGAGTTGTGGTATCTGACCGAGCTCGCGGCGTGGCTGCGCGAGCACTCACGCAACCGCTTCCTCCTGACCGCGCCGCCGCTGCGCATGCCGGGCGCTGCGGGCTCGCCGGTGACTCCGATCGCAACGGTATGAGCGGGCAGTGCAACATCGACCGCATCGAATCGCCAGCCGCAAGGAGATCGTTATGAAAGTGGTTTCTACAGGAAAAACCCTCGGCGCCACGATCGAAGGGCTCGAC
>JBKJPI010000376.1:0-7342 GCA_046595235.1 Burkholderiales bacterium
TTTAACGGAACAGAGACTAACGGAGATTATGCATGCTGAGATAGGCCGGGCGGGCACGAGACGACATGTTTCGCTCTCCAGTGATTTGCAGATTATCTCAGCATGCGTAATCTCCGTTAGTCTCTGTTCCGTAAAATAGGGGACAGACTGTCCACTGTTTATAGTCGTCTACCGTCCTGGTTACAGTGCCTGTTTAATCGTGTGCGTCTCCTTTTTTCATGCGTAAAATGGCCCCGCGATGAGAGTGACGCTGCTGGGACACGCGACCGTGCTGGTCGAGCTGGATGGCGCCAACATCCTCATGGATCCAGTGCTCCAGGATCCATTCGAGGACGGAGCCGTCACCTCCTGTCCCAGGCGGATGATTCGCGCGGACAAGCTCCCTCCGCTCTATGCGATCATCATTTCGCACGCCCACCCGGATCACTTCGACATCCCGTCGCTCGCCCAACTCTCCCGCGACGTTCACGTCGTATGTCCGGACGACAAGACGATTCAGTACGCGCTCCAGAATCTTGGGTTCACGAAAGTGCACCCCACCCCGCCGATGAGCCGGATGGCGTTCAAGACCTACGAGTTGCTGACGACGCGCTCCAGCGTCACCAACATCCTCGAGTTCGGCATCATCTTCAAGGACAAGAGCGGGACATTCTGGAATCAGGTGGACTCGGTCCTCTCGCAGGAGACCATCGGTGAATCACTTCAGGCGGTCGGCAGCATCGACCTGCTGTTTGCGATGCACGCCAGCCAGAATTTCGGATTCTTCGAAGACCGGTCGACGGGTTTCCCGCACGACATGCACCAGATGAATCTCGCCACGGTCATGAGCATCAAGCCCAGGCTGACCGTGCCGGGCGCGGCCGGCTTTCGCTTCGCCGGCGAGATCGAGTGGTGCAACGCCTTCCTCTTCCCCATCTCGCGCGAACAATTCGTGGCGGACCTCCGCACCCTCGATCCGAGCCTCGCCACGGCGATCGCGAATCCGGGCGACGTGTTCGAGATTGAGGCCGGCACTGTTCAACACCGAGCCGGTGCGTCCGAGGTGGCTCAGACGCTGGAAGACGACACCTGGCGCCTGCGGTTCGATCCGACCGCTGCTATTCCGCCACTCAAGGACACCAATCCCGACGGTTACTCCGATGACCAACTGCGCTCTGAGGTGGCCAAGGTGATCTCGGGGCTCGAAGCCTTTCTTCGGAAGGCATTCGCCAGCCAGGAAAAGATTGTGGTCCGGTTCCGCGAGCTCGCCGGGAGCTATGCGATCGAAGTGGTGTTCCCTGATGGACCACAGCGCTACCGGATTCAGTTCACCAATGACGACTTTCGCATCGAGTCAGGACCCGCTGCCGCCGCGGCTGCTCAGATGGAGCACAGGATCACGGCCTCCGCGCTCACCGGCTGGGCTCGGCGCGAACGGAGCTACTTCTACCTGCGGGCTTTCTCGCGCACGTTCTCCACGCTCAATGAACTGAAGGTCGTTGACGGAACGGTAACGGTAACCCCCATGGTCCTTCCAGATCTCCTCTCCGGGTTCATCACCTACAAATTCGAGGGCGCCGAGTCGGCGATGAAGCACCTGCTCGATCACATGACTCGGCCACATATTCGCCGGCCTTTGAGCGCGTGAGCTCTTCGGTCTGAGACGCACACTGGGACGCACACCTTTTCGCGCAACAAATGCGTGCGCGTCCTCTTTTCGTTACATTCCAGAAACGCAGCGCTGCTCGAGCACAGCGCGATAAACCGCTTCCGCAACTGCGGCAGCAGTCAGCGTCTCGCCAGCGCTTGCTCGCGCGTCACCGACGGCGTAATAAGCCGGCACATGCGTCGCCGCGTGTTGTGGAACAGCGAGCGCATTTTCGCGGTCCACGGTGTTTTGCGCGCGAGCAGCCCTTCCGGACTTTCGAACGCATCGGGATCTGTGAGCTCGTACGCCGTGAGGTAGCGCGGATTCCCGCTCGTCGCGGTATACCGGCGCGCACGAATCACGCCCGGTACGGTCACCAGTCGCGGCAGGTGTTCCTTGTCGTACCACTCGTTGTATTCGTCAACGATGTGATCGGGCAGGTCGGTGTGAACGATGTAGAGCCACGGGGTGTCGGTGCTGCTGACTTGCCCTACATCCCGCATCAACTTGAAGGTCATGCGCTCGCGGTTCTCGCCGTACAGTGTTCGCATTCGTCGCGATCTCGGCGTGGGATCTCCGACGACGCGCTGAAAGCCCGCGGCAGACTCGACGTTCTCGTCCACCGTCTCATACCACGCGAGATATTTGAGGGGCGCGTCATCGACGCTGTAACGCCGCGCACGTACGAAGCCCGGCAATGAGACGACCTCTGCGAGATGCTCCTCGGCGTACCAGCCGTTCAGCTCGGCTTCGTGCTCAGGCGGAACGTTAAGCCAGACGGTGATCAGGCCAGCTGCGTCTGCCATCAGACCGCAGCGGTTCCCCGAACGGTCGTGCGATACATCAATCTGCGCATCGGTAAATCGTAGTCGAACGTAGCTTTGTGCTGGACGGCGGCGTTGTCCCACATGAGAAGGTCGCCTGCGCGCCAGCTGTGCGTGTAGATGAACTCAGGTTTTGTGATGTGTGCGTAGAGCTTCGCCAGGAGCGCCTCGGATTCCTGCGTGCTGATGCCTGGTATGTGCGACGTGTGCGCTTCGTTGACAAACAAGCCTTTGCGTTTCGTCACGGGGTGCGTGCGAACCAGCGGTGTCTCGACGTCCGGCACGCTCGCGAGCTGCTCTTCGGTGAGCACGTGCTCCTGAATGACGCGGCCGCCGCGCGCCTGCTCCGCCTTCTGGGCCTCGAGGTTCTTCGTGCGGTAGTAGCGATAGCTGTGGACGTTCTTCAAATCATCGACGCGCTTCTTCAAGTCTTCGGGCAGTGCGTCGTACGCCGCGGTGGAGCTCGCGAAGCTGGTATCGCCGAGGATGCGACCGTCTTTCTGCGGGACCTCCACAGCGTACAGCGCCGAGAGCATGCTCGGCTCTTTCTTGTAAGACAGGTCGCTGTGCCAGAAGCGTCCCGCGTCCTGTGTGCCGATCGCATTGCCTTTTTCGTCGACGAGATTCGATACGACGAGAATCTCGGGGTGCCCTCCGAGCCGGCTTTCTTTTCGCACGTGCTGCTCGAGCTCGCCGAAGCGCCGGGTGAAAGCGACGTGCTGTTCGGGCGTGAGCTTCTGGTTACGGAAGAACACGACCTCGTTGTCAAAAAACGCTTTCGAGACCTGTGCGAACGTGTCCGCGTCGAGCGTATGGGCGAGGTCGATGCCGGAAATCTCAGCACCAAGGTGCTTGCCGTGTTGGGTGACTGTGATCATGAGTGAATCCTGAATGAAACGATGCGAGGCGCAATCGTCGGGCTTCGACGACGTGTCGTGCGACAAATTCTAGGCGGCGCATCGCGGCGTCGTCAACGCGAGCCGCATCGGCGTCAAAGCCGGCGCTACAATGCCACGAGAACACGGAGAAACACGAATGAAGCTGTACGGCTCACCCACGTCGCCTTACGTGCGCAAGGCGCGCGTGCTGATACTCGAAAAGAAAATCGCGTGCGAGTTCGTGCCCGAAGATCCGTGGGCGGAAGATAGCGCGATCTCATCGCGCAATCCGCTCGGCAAGGTACCGGCGCTCGAGATCGAGCCCGCCAACTATCTGTTCGAGTCGATGCTGATCGTGCACTACCTGGATCACATCGACGGCAAGTCACTCACGCCGAAGGACGGGCCGGGTTACTGGCAGACGCAGTGGTGGCAGGCGCTCGCACAGGGTGTTCTCGATGCCATGGTCGCTCGCGTGCTCGAGACGCGCCGCCCTGACGATAAACGCATGCCCGAGAAAATAGCGCGCGAAGAGGCGCGCATCCATCGTGCGACGGACGCCGCGGAGCAGCGGTTCAAAGGTGGCGTGAATCTCGTCGGCAAGCGTTTGACACTCGCCGATCTCATGATGGGCGTGGCACTCCATTACGTGGACTTCCGCTACCCACACGCGTGGCGCGAGAAAGCACCGAAGCTCGCCGAATGGCATTCCGGAATCGTCGCTCGCAAGTCGTTTCAGGAGACGATGCCGCCGGGGTTCACGCCGCCCGCCATGTAAGGCGTGGGGATAGTTACGCTCGGCCTTCCCGCTCGGAATCTCCAGCAGCCCTTATCGCGTTACGCCTCGGACCTCGAGTCGGAATCGGAGTTGCTGAACAAGTGGGACGCATCGCGCTGAGCCCGATCTTCCGCCGATCCATTGGGCCGGGGGGCGCCGATACCCGCTGTAGTCGGACTCACAACGGCGCCATCGTGATGCGGCAGGGCGCCCTGGAGGGATTCCCCCGACCGTCGTGAAAGGCCGGCGGGGCCGCACACGCGGCTGACCGTGGAGACCGAGCAGGCGACCATCCTGGCGATGTCGCTCATCGTCGAGCCCTCGCGGCGCAACTGGATGATGAGCAGCGTACGGCCGGCATCCGTCTTCGTAGGAATCCGGTGAGGCCGCGAGCTGCGATCGGCGAGCCCGCTGGTTCCATGGCTCTGATAGCGCTCAATCCACTTGCGGGCGGTCCGCATGCTTACGCCATGCTGCGCCGCAGCCGCCGGCAGTGCGATCGTGCCGCCGAGGACGCATTGGGCAAGCTCGAGGCGCCGGGCGAAAGTGAGGCGGGCATTCTTGTGTGTCTTCATGGGTTTGCGCGGGTCCGTGGCGGTTGAGCCGTGGAAAAGGGTCTGATTCGAGCGGGTCCCAGGACGGCCCTGGAAAGGCTGCCGGCAGCAGACGTCGACTGTGATCTCCATCTGGTTACGACTGAGATCCCGTTCTGGATGTGAGGCGCGGGGTTCCGGCCCGCACGGCGCTGGTCGGTCAATCCGCCGCGTGCCGGGAACAAAGAGCGCTCGATTACACCCAGAATTACGCGACCGTTCTGTGCGTTACCGTACGGATTGTGCGTGAGGCGCGCGCCATATCGCTGTCGAGACCGGCGAGCCGCATAATGCATCACTGAAAAACACACCGAGCTCGCCCATGATTACCGGCCGTAACGCATTCCTGCAGTTGTTGATCGATGAAGGCGTGACACATCTTTTCGGAAACCCGGGGACGACCGAGCTCGCCATCATGGAGGCTGTGCCCCAGTTTCCGGCGCTGAAGTACGTGCTCGGGCTGCAGGAGTCGATCGTCGTCGGCATGGCGGATGGGTTTGCGCGCGCCTCCGGCAAACTGGCTGCCTGCAATCTTCATTGCACGCCGGGTCTGGGCCACGCAATGGGCGCGCTGTACAACGCGAAGTTCGCGGGATCGCCCCTGATCGTCACGGCGGGACAGTACGAACAGGGTTATGGATTGCAGGAGCCGATGCTCTTTGAGCCGCTCGTGCCGATCGCTGCGCCATTGTGCAAGTGGTCGATCGAAGTGCCCCGCATCGAAGACCTGCCGCGCATCGTGCACCGGGCCGCAAAGATTGCACTTTCTCCCCCTACGGGGCCCGTATTCATCAGTCTTCCAGGCGACATTCTCGATGCCGAAGGTGAAATCGATATCGGCACGCCGACTCGTGTGGATCGCGCCACGCGTCCGTCAGATGAAGCGATCGCGAACCTCGCGGCGCGGCTAGCGGGCGCATCGAATCCGGTCATCGTGGCGGGGCGTGAGATCGCTTCCCGCAATGCGTTCGACGAAGCCTCGTTGCTGGCGCAGCTGCTTGGCGCTGCGGTCTATTACGAGCCCGTTCCTTACAACGCGCGGTTTCCAACCGGGCATCCCGCATTCATGGGCGATCTCACGCGAAATCAGGCCCAGGTCAGGAAAACACTCGAGCGTTACGATCTTCTCCTTTGCCTCGGCGCAGATCTCCTGCGCATGTCCCCGCGCAGCACGGTCGATCCGATGCCGCCGGGAATGCCTGTGGTCCATATCACCGAGAGAGCATGGGAGCTCGGAAAGAATTACCCGACCGAAATTGCAATACATGCTGACGTTAAAGAGACGCTGCGTGCGTTGATCCCGGTGTTGCGATCGAAGACGAGTCCGGAACACTCGGCGCGTGCTGAAGGAAGAATTGCCGAGCTTCGAAAGACGAACTGGTCCGCGCAGAAAGAGGCGGCGCACAAGGACGCGCTCGGTGCTGCGGCCGCCAGCCCGATCGACGTGCGTTATCTCATGATGACGCTCGCTCACGCGCTGCCGCCTGAAGCGATCGTTGTCGAAGAAGCGATCACAGCGGCGGCAGCGCTGTCTACGTTCGTGCCGGTGAGAAAGCCCGACAGCTTCTACGGGCTCGCGAGTGGTGGACTCGGCTTTGCGTTGCCCGGCGCCATCGGCGTGAGCCTTGCAAGTCCGGGCCGACCCGTAGTCGCCGCTGTGGGTGACGGCAGCAGCATGTACGCGATCCAGGCGCTCTGGACGGCTGCACATCTCGAGCTGCCGATTACCTATGTCATCATCAACAACCGCAGCTATCGAATAATCAAAGACCGGCTCGTGTCACTGCGCAAGACCGACCGCTTCACCGGAATGGATATGACGCGTCCGAACGTCGATTTTGTACGCGTTGCAGAGGGGCTGGGAATGAGAGCGACACGCGTCAGCGAACCGCAGGCGCTCGCCGGCGCGTTGCGTGAAGGGATTGCCGGCGGCACGCCCAATCTGATCGAAGTTGTCGTAGCATCGGGCTACGCGTGAATTGACGAGCGCGTCGGCATGGGGATTGCACCCCGATCGACGACCCACATCCGTGAAGGAGTTACAGATGAAACCGGAAGACAAAGAGCACGGCGAAGGGAATTACAAGGCTTCGAAAGATTACAACGACCGCACCAAGCAGTTCGTTGATTCGGGCAAGGTCGAAGAAGCGGCGGAGAACGCCAAGCCCAAAAATGACAAAGAAGCACAGGAATTGAAGCAGGCCGAGGAAGTAGGCAAGTCGCGCGCGAAGCCGTAGCGCCGGTAACTGCCGCGGCAGTACCCCTAGCGGACGACAAATCGTCCGCAGCCGCGGCTTGGAACACGAACAGAGGAAAACCTAAGGTTTTCCTCCATTACCTCCTTTCCTTGGTTCTTGCCGGATAGTCGCAGGATAACTATCCTTAGCGGCTCCGAAGAAAACCGCCGACCGGCATTTCGCACCATGAGCACCGTCTCCCGCAGTCACAAGCCCGCTGAAGCGCACGCTGAGTTACGCGAAGGTGTGCGCGCCGTGTGCCGTCAGTTCGATAGCGCGTACTGGCAGAAAGTGGATGATGAGCGGGGGTATCCGGAAGGCTTCGTCGATGCGCTGACTGAAGCCGGCTGGCTGTCGGCGCTGATTCCCGAGGAGTACGGCGGCTCGGGTCTCACGCTGACTGAG
>JBKJPI010000681.1:0-3602 GCA_046595235.1 Burkholderiales bacterium
AGGCCCCGGACGAGACCTACGCCGAGCTGTACCAATTCTTCACGTCCTAGCTGCGGAGGGGAGCCCAGCCGTCAGGCTGATTCGTCGGGCGGGTGTGGCGGCAGAGCCGACCCGTCGCCCCTCCTGGTGCCGCAACCCTGTCCGTCGAGCACGAAACTTAGGTAGCGGCGGCGGTCAACACACGACCAGCCGCACACGAACCGCGCGCCCGCCGGACTGCGGCACAAGTCGGCGCGCCGGCTCGGCTCTCCCGCCGCAGGGCGTTCCCGGCTCTTGGGTTTTACTTCTCGAGCGTAAAACCCACCTTGATCGTGACTTGCCAGAAGGCGATTTTGTTGTCTTCGATGTGACCGCGGGTATCGGTGACTTCGAACCAATGCATACCGCGCACTGACTCCGCCGCGCGCGACACGGCATTGCGGATCGCATCCTCGACGCTGGTTTTGGAAGAGCCAGTGAGCTCGATATGTTTGTAAACGTGGTCTGACATTTGAATCCTTGTTAGTTAGACACCGGAAAGGAGGTTACGGAGGTAATCGATGCGGTTTCCCTCTGTATCGTTACTGCACTCCAGTGAAGTGAGCAGGAGACTGCGGCTCACTCCACTTTGATGTTGGACTTGCGGATTATCGGCGTCCACTTCGTCTGCTCGACTGCGATGTAGCGCGCGAAGTCAGCAGGCGTTCCGGGGGCCGCGTCGATGCCGTTATCCTTGAGAAATGCGACGACGTCCGGCGCCTTCAGTGCAGTATTCAACTCGCGATTCAGACGCTCGATGATCGGGGCCGGGGTCGCAGCCGGCGCGAGCATTCCGTACCAGTTGGTGGCGGCGTAACCTTTCACGCCGGACTCGTCCACGGTCGGAACATTCGGCAGCGCTTCGGCACGCTTCGCGCCCGTTACCGCGATGGCCCGGATTTTTCCAGAACGCACGTGCGGCACCCCGGTTGAAATAACCGCAAAGAACGAGGGTACGTGCCCGGCGATGAGGTCGATGATTGCAGGGCCGCCGCCTCTGTAAGGAACGTGGGTCATGCGCACACCGGTCAACGATTCGAGCAGCACCGCTGCAAGGTGCCCTGGGCTGCCGCTCCCCGAGCTCGCGTAAAGCATATCGCCGGGCTTCGACTTGGCGAGCGCAATGTATTCCTTCAGGTTTTTCGCCGGCAGTGAAGGCGTGACCACGATCAGATTCTGCAGCGACACGATGAGACCCACCGGTGCAAAGTCCTTCTGCACGTCGTAGGGCACTTTGGTGATAACCGGGCTGATGACCAGCGTTCCGATGTGACCGAAGCCGATCACGTGGCCGTCAGGTTCGGCGCGCATGATGAGCTCATTCGAGATGACGCCGTTGGCGCCGGGCCTATTGTCGATGATCACCTGACGACCCAACCCAGTCGACATCTTCGGCCCGATCTGGCGCGCCACTAGATCGGTGGCGCCGCCGGGCGGGAAGCCGACGATCATTCTTACTGGTTTCTGCGGAGCCCACTCGGCGCTGAGGGCAGACGCGGCAAGAAAAGCCGACCCCAGAGCGGCACCCAATGCGAGCGCACATCGAAGAGGGTTCTTTTTAACTGTGGTTGTCATAATTTTCCGTTTCGACCTTCGCGTGACGTTTTATTCGGGTTTGGCGCCCGAAGCCTTGATGACCCTTGCCCACTTGCTCGTTTCCGACTTGATATACGCGCCGAAAGCTTCCGGAGTGCTCGGCGCCGCATCGAGCCCCTGCTTGAAGAGCATGTCGCGGATTTCGGGCAGATTGAGCACCGCGGTGAACTCCTTATGCAGGCGATCGACGATCGACCGCGGCGTCTTGGCCGGCACGACGACGCCGTACCAGTTGTTCGCTTCGAACCCTGGCACGCCGGCTTCAGCGACCGTCGGCAGATCAGGCACGAGCTTGGAGCGCTTCTCGGTGGTGACCGCGAGCGCATTGATCTTGCCGGACTTCATGTGCGGAACGGCGCTCGCCGCCGTCGCGAATATCAGATTGATCTGCCCGCCGAGGAGGTCGACCATTGCCGGCCCGCCGCCTTTGTACGGAACATGAGTGATCTTCGTTCCAGTACTGACATTGAAAAGTTCGAGCGCGAGATGGCCCGCGCCGCCGATTCCCGATGATCCGCCGTTCAGCGATTTCTGCTTCCCGAGCGCGATCAGCTCCTTGACGGTCTTCGCCTGCACGGTTGGGTGCACGACGAGGATGTTCGTCGAATCGACTGCGCGGGTGACGGGTGCGAGATCCCTCAGCGGGTTGAACGGCAGGTTTCCGTACAGCGTCGGGTTGATCGCCAGCGCCGCGATGGTGCCCATGAGGATCGTGTAACCGTCCGGCGGCGCTTTCGTGATGATCTCGGTTGCGATGTTGCCGGCTGCGCCGGGGCGATTGTCGACGATGATCTGTTGACCGAGACGCTCGCCCAGCTTTGGCGTAAGCGCGCGTGCGGTGGTGTCAGTGCCGCCGCCGGGTGCGAAACCCACGAGCATACGAATGGGTTTGGTTGGGTAATTGCCACTCTCGGCTGCCATGGCGCCTGCAGAAAAACATGCGAGTACGGCTGCGGCCGTGGGTAAAGTGCGGGAAGCGAACATTTGAATCCTCCTCGTTATGTTTGTGACTTCGATCAGGCGGCGTGCGCGGGTGCCTGGCCACTATATCGACAATCTTTTCGGCGTTTGGTTTCGAGAGCCCGCCCACGCAGCACAATCGCGGAATTTGTCCGCAAGCGCATCGTCGCTCAACGGGTTCAAAGGGCTGCCTTTGCCGAATCAGCGCGGCCGCTGACGGTTCTGCCGTCGTTGAGATCGATGTCGATGATAGTGCACGCGGGCCTCGCCAGGCGAGGCGCGCTCTGAAACGTTGATACAATGCGAGCAGATTTACTGCCCGTTCTCTAAAAGCCGCTCGACCCGGAGTTTTCAATTGGGTTACACGCTCGCCGAAAAGATTCTGGGCGCGCATGCAGGCCGCCCCGTAACCGCAGGTGAAGTCGTCGTCGCCGACGTCGATTTCGCGATGATCCACGACGCGCGCGCAGCGAATGCGCTGAAGCAGCTCGAGAAGCTGGGCGCGAAGGCGCTGCCTTACGCTTCGCGTACTGCGTTCGTGCTCGACCACTATTCTCCGCCGCCGAATCCGGAAGCCGCCAACACGCACATCGCGATGCGGCGATTCGTCGACGAGCACGGCGCTGTCCTCTACGATATCGGCGACGGCATCTGCCACCAGGTCGTGCCTGAAGGCGGACATCTCACCTGCGGTGACCTCGTGATCGGTACCGACACGCATTGCACCACGTACGGGGCTTTCAACGCCTTCGGAACGGGGGTCGAAGGCACCGACGTCTCGGCAGTGATGATGACCGGGAAGCTCTGGTTCCGGGTGCCGGACACGATTCGCATCGAGCTGAAAGGCCGCCTGCAGCCGGGCGTATGGGCGAAGGATGTCACGCTGACGATGCTTGGAAAGCTCGGGGCGGAAGGCGCAAATTACCGCGCGCTCGAGTACTGCGGTGAAGGAGTTCGCGCGATGGAAATCGACGATCGCATGACGCTTTCGAACCACGCAGCCGAGCTCGGCGCGAAGGCAGCACTGC
>JBKJPI010000697.1:0-3350 GCA_046595235.1 Burkholderiales bacterium
GCGTCGCAGGTGTATGACAGGCAATTCGCAGGGCGGGTTTTGTGTGAGCGCCGTCAGCTCGCGCTCGAGAATTTCGCGGCAGCCTGCGTACTCGTCACGCAGATAGACGTACACGACGGGGATCTGCACGGCCCACGCGGCGATGAGCACGCCTTCGAGGAACCGGTGCGGATCGGTTTCGAGATAGTAGCGGTCCTTGAAAGTGCCCGGCTCACCTTCGTCGATGTTGATCGCCATCACGCGCGGAGCGGGCTCGCCGCGCACGATGCGCCATTTGCGACCCGTCGGGAACCCTGCGCCCCCGAGACCGCGGAGCGCGGAGCTTTCCATCGTTGCAAGAATCGTTTCGACGTCGCGCGCCCCGCCGACGCAGGCCGCGGCAAGCGCATAGCCGCCTGCGGCGCGATATGTTGCGTAGTCGATGTAACGGGTGACGGCACATTCGACGTCGTTCGCGCGGGCTGCGCGAGTCACCGCTTCGGGAGTTGCGTTCGTCACGGGATTACGCCCGACGATCGCGACGGGTGCCTCCTCGCAGCGGCCCACACACGGGGCGGGCAGCACGCGTACGCCGTCGCCCAGGCCTTTCTTGAGTGCGGCGAAAAGCGCGGCGCCGCCGGCAAGCTCGCACGACAACGAATCGCAGACCCGCACCGTCAACGCCGGCGGCGGGGTCATCCCCTCTTTTACAACGTCGAAGTGGTGGTAAAAAGTCGCGACTTCGTAGACTTCGGTCGGTGCGAGCCGCAGCTCGCGCGCGAGCGCCACAATATGCGCCGCAGACAGATAACCGTATCGATCCTGGATTTTGTGCAGGTGCTCGATCATGAGGTCGCGCGTGCGCGGCGCATCCCCCAGCAAACCCTGAACTTCCGCGAGTGCCTGCGGCTCGACGGCGCGGCCCTTGAGATTGCCGGAGCCCTGTTTCCTGCGCTTGACGGTGCCGCCTTCCAACTTCTCTCCTCTCGGGGACGTCATTCGCGCCTCCGACCTGTTAGATGGACGCAGTGTCCGGGTGCTACTTCAGAACCGACTTCATGAGCTTGCCCATCTCGGCAGGATTGCGCGTGACCTTGATCCCGCATTCCTCCATGACCTGAAGCTTCTCGTCGGCCGTGCCTTTGCCACCTGAAATAATCGCACCGGCGTGTCCCATCCGTTTCCCGGGCGGTGCCGTGACACCGGCTATGAACCCGACCACCGGCTTTTTCATGTTCGCCTTAACCCAGCGCGCAGCCTCTTCCTCGTCGGTGCCGCCGATCTCGCCAACCATTACGACGGCTTCAGTTTCAGGGTCGTCGTTGAAAAGCTTCATGACGTCGATGTGCTTCATGCCGTTCACAGGATCGCCGCCGATACCAACGCAGCTCGACTGCCCGAGCCCGACCGCAGTGAGCTGCCCGACCGCTTCATACGTCAGCGTGCCGGAACGCGACACGACACCAATCGGCCCTTTGCGATGGATATGACCGGGCATGATGCCGATCTTGAGCTCATCCGGCGTGATGACACCCGGACAGTTTGGGCCGATGAGGCGTGTCCTGCGCCCCTGCATCCTGTAGCGCGTTCTAATCATGTCGCGAACGGGAATACCGTCGGTGATGCAGATCACGAGGTCGAGCTCCGCGTCGATGGCTTCATCGATCGCGGCCGCGGCGTAAGGCGGCGGCACGTAAATAACGGAAACAGTCGCGCCGGTGGCCTGCTTCGCCTCCATCACGGTATTGAAGATCGGCGTGCCTTCGAAGCTCTGCCCGCCCTTCTTCGGCGTGACGCCCGCGACGTAGCACTGCGCGCCGTTTGCATACACCTTCCCCATGCGCGTATGAAACTGCCCGGTCTTCCCCGTGATGCCCTGGGTGAGGACGCGTGTGTCCTTGTTGATCAGTATGCTCATCGCTTCATTTGCCCTTGATCGCCTTGACGACCTTCTCTGCTGCGTCGGCCATGTCGGACGCGGAGATGATGGGCAATCCCGACTCGGCGAGGATCTGCTTTCCAAGATCGACGTTGGTTCCCTCGAGGCGCACCACCAGCGGCACGTTGAGACTGACCTGACGCGCTGCGGTGACGACGCCCTGCGCGATGACGTCGCATTTCATGATGCCGCCGAAGATGTTGACAAGGATCGCCTTCAGCTGGGGGTTCTTCAGCATGATCTTGAATGCTTCAGTCACCTTTTCGGCCGATGCGCCGCCGCCGACGTCCAGAAAATTCGCCGGGCTCCCACCATAAAGCTTGATGATGTCCATGGTCGCCATTGCGAGTCCCGCACCGTTGACGAGGCATCCGATATCGCCGTCGAGCTGGATATAGGCCAGGTCGAACTTCGAGGCTTCGATTTCAGCCGGATCTTCTTCGTCGAGATCGCGCAGCGCAACGAGCTCCGGGTGTCTGAAAAGCGCGTTATCGTCGAAATTGATCTTAGCGTCGAGCGCCACCACCCTGCCGTCACCGGTTACAACCATCGGGTTGATTTCCGCGAGCGAGCTGTCGGTATCGACGAAGGCCTTGTACAGGGACTGCAACATATCCCTGCCCTGCGAGACCGCGGTGTCGGGAACGCCAATCTTCCGCGCGATGTCTTCGGCGTCGCGATCGGTCAGTCCTGCCGCGGGATCGATCGCAACCTTGTGGATTTTCTCCGGCGATTTCTCGGCGACTTCCTCGATGTCCATGCCGCCTTCACTGGAAGCCATCAGCACCACGCGCTGTGAGCCGCGGTCCACGACCATACCGACGTAGAGCTCTTTTTTTATGTCTGCGCCTTCTTCGACCAGAATGCGCCGTACTTTCTGACCCTCCGGGCCGGTCTGATGCGTTTTAAGCTGCATGCCGAGGATGGCCGCCGCCTGCTTCCGGAGATCGTCGCGCGACTTGGCGACCTTTACGCCCCCGCCTTTGCCACGGCCGCCCGCGTGGATCTGTGCCTTGACGACCCAGACGCTGCCACCCAGTGTGTCTGCAGCAGCCACGGCTTCCTCCACGCTGAAGCAGGGAATCGCTCGCGGCGTCGCGACGCCATACCTGCGCAGCACTTCCTTGGCCTGGTACTCATGAATCTTCATCGTAGACTTTCCGTAAAACGAGGATTGCGCCACACAACGGCGTGCTCGCCCCGGAGAATCTCACGCCTGCCGACGCGAACACCTTGACCCGAGTCAAGTCTGCGAATCAGCCCAAAAAACGGCACATCGTTTTCTTTTCAATGTTTTACGGGGAGCGGGCAGGAAACCGGGGTAGGCCGTTTCAGGTGTGAATACCGGACGGCGCGCGAAGTATATCAAACGAGGACGAAAGGACCGGCGGACGAACACCGGAGCGAGCAATCACTAACATGTAATTGCGGC
>JBKJPI010000014.1:0-3136 GCA_046595235.1 Burkholderiales bacterium
GATCAACGTCGAGCCGTCGCTGCGGTTTGCATCGATGCGGTGGCGAAAGCCGCTGTGCTTCAGATACTCCGTGAGTCGCGCGCTGAGCTCCGCGAAAGGCCGAGCGGAGCGAAGCTCTGCCCGATGTGTGAAACGCCGGAGTGACGCCTCCGCAGCGTGCTCGCGAAAGTTTCGCATCTCGCGCAGCATGAGCGGTCCGTTGCGGTAAACGCAGAGGCTTGTGGACGCGACGAGGAACGTCAGAATAAGGAGAAACCACGCGGCGTGGTAGACGTCGTAAAGGCCGAGCGCCTCGAATACCGGGAACCAGAACGGGCCGAATTGGGAAACGTAGTTCGTGTAGGGCTCGGCCTGCTTGAGCACCGTGCCCACCACGGACGCGATCGCAAGCACGGTGAGAAGGCTCACCGCGAAGCGCATCGAAGACAGGAGCTCGTAGAGAGCGCGCCTGGGGCCGCGTTGGGTCATGGAAGAAGCGCTGCGGCCGTCCGGCCGCCTGGCGTTCGGGGCCGTGAGCCGCGGTGCGCTACCGCAGGCCCTCGATAAACTGCGCCACGGCCGCCATTTCGCGGTCGCTCAGTTTCTCGGCAACAGTGCGCATCATGCGGTTCGGATCATTCGCACGCTCGCCGATGCGAAACTGCCGCAGCTCTTCGACAGTGTATTGAGCATGCTGGCCGGCAAGCCGCGGGAACTGCGCCGGTATGCCCGCGCCGTTGGGCCCATGGCACGATGCGCAAGCGGCTACCCCTTTCTTGAAAATGCCCCCGCGGTAAATTTCCTGCCCGAGCTTTACGAGCTCGGGGTCGCGCGCCGTGCGCGGCTTGGCCTGCTGGGCGGCGAAATAAGCCGCGAGGTTCAGCATATCGTCTCGGCTCAGAGCAGCGACGATGCCCGACATGATGGGGTTCGGGCGCTCGGCAGGCTTCCCGCCTTCCGATTTAAAGTTCATGAGCTGCTTGAAAGCGTATTGCGCATGCTGCGCGGCAATCACCGGGTTCGCCGGAATCGCGCTGTTGCCGTCGGCACCATGACAGGCTGCGCATACCTGCGTCACGATCTGCTGTGCCTTGGCAGGATCACCCTTGACGGTGCCCTGGCCGTACCCCGCAGCAGAAAACAAAGCGCAGGCGAGCGCCGCGAGCAGGCGTACGTTCATTGAAACTCCTTGGGGATTTGCGTGTTGCGATTGGAGGCGACATTGTATAGTAGGCCCCCTCCCGCGCGCCACTTTCAGGCGCGATAACAAAGACCTATGACGAATTTTCGCGACGCCAGATTTATCGCCTCGGCGCATGAAATGCATGAGTTGCCACCGGATCTGGGGGCGGAAGTCGCCTTCGCGGGGCGCTCGAACGCGGGGAAGTCGAGCGCGATCAATGCGATCACCCAACGTAAAAAGCTGGCGTTCGTGAGCAAGACGCCCGGACGCACGCAGACGATCAATTTTTTCGAGTGCGCGGCGAACGAGCGGCTGGTCGATCTGCCCGGTTATGGCTATGCGAAGGTCTCCCAGAAGGAACGCACCCACTGGGGCATGCTCATCAGCGCATACCTCGGCGCGCGCGTTTCGCTGAAGGGACTCGTCATCATCGTCGATTCGCGCCACCCGATGACACCGTTGGACGAGCAGCTTCTGGGGTGGCACGCGCCTTCGAACCAACCGGTCCTGGTGCTCCTCACGAAGTCCGACAAGATCGGCCATCAGGAGGCGCTCGGGGCACTGCGCGCAGCGACCGCCCGCCTGCCGCAGCTCCATCCACAGGCGAGCGCGATACTGTTTTCGGCGTTCAAAGGGACCGGACAGCGCCACGCCCAGGGAACGATTCAGGGTTGGCTGAACAGTCCCTGAACCCGTTGGATGTGTGCGACGGATTCAGGGGCTCGGGAATAAAAAGCCCCCGGTTAAAGGGGAGTAAAACCGGGGGCAAAAGAGCCTTAATAGGATTAAGGCGCCCGCTCAGGGAGGAAAGCGGGGGACGATGAAACATCGTCCGTTTGTAGGACGACTATAATCGCGAATTAGTTCCCGCCGCCTCAGTTTCGCCAAAAACCCGTGGATCATCAATCGTGTATCCGTTAGGCGCGTTCCCCAACGTGCGCATGCGCCGCATGCGCCGCGACGATTTTTCGCGCCGGCTGATGCGTGAGCACAGCCTCACAACCGACGATCTCATTTATCCGGTGTTCGTGATCGACGGCAAGTCTCGCACCGAAAATGTGCCGTCGATGCCTGGGGTGAATCGCTTTACGATCGACCGGCTTCTCGCCCACGCCGGCGAATGCGTCGAGCTGGGAATTCCGGCGCTTGCGATCTTTCCGGCGGTGGATGCGAAACTCAAGACCGCCGACGGCCGCGAAGCCTTTAATCCTCGGGGCCTCGTGCCGCGCGCCGTTGCAGCGCTGAAGAAGCGCTGGCCGGCCCTGGGCATTATCACCGATGCCGCACTCGATCCTTACACGACCCACGGACAGGACGGCGTTCTCGACCGCAATGGCTATGTGGTGAACGACAAGACGGTGGCGATACTGCAGAAGCAGGCGCGCGTCTGTGCGGAAGCCGGCGTGGACGTGATCGCGCCTTCGGACATGATGGATGGGCGGATCGGCGCCATACGCAGCGCGCTCGACGAGGGCGGCTTCATCCACACGCGCATCCTCGCGTATTCGGCCAAATACGCGTCCGGCTTCTATGGGCCTTTCCGTGATGCCGTCGGTTCGGCGAAGCAGCTCGGCAGCGGGAACAAGTACACCTACCAGATGGATCCGGCGAACTCCGACGAAGCCTTGTGGGAAGTGGGCCTCGACCTGTCCGAAGGTGCCGATATGGTCATGGTGAAACCGGGAATGCCCTATCTCGACGTCGTGCGCCGGGTGAAGGACACGTTCATGGCGCCCACGTACGTCTACCAGGTGAGTGGCGAGTACGCGATGCTCAAGGCGGCCGCGCAGAATGGCTGGCTCGATGAAGAGCGGTGCGTCATGGAAGCGTTGCTCGCCTTCAAGCGCGCGGGCGCTGACGGCATACTGACCTACTTCGCGCTCGACGCCGCGCGACTGCTGCGCTAATCGGTCTTGAGCAGCGCCGCCACCGCCGGCGCCCGCGCGCGCTCGGCAGGCTTGCCGTCGATCGTGC
>JBKJPI010000032.1:0-4894 GCA_046595235.1 Burkholderiales bacterium
CTTACGGGCGATTCCCCCGTCATTCTTCGAATGGGTAAAGGCGCGGCCGAGCCGTTCGGCGTTAGTGCTCTCAGCGTCTGAAGCATCTCACCCGTGCGTGTCCGCGGCCGCAACAAAGTCTCGCTGGGTCGAATGTTAGAATCGCACGTTACGTTGAATACCTCTTCCGTCCGCGCCAGACGTTCCGATTGAAACGCGGAAACGCGAACACATCTACCTTATGGAACTGAATCTCGTGCAGGTCATCGCGATCTACGCGCTTCCAGTGGTGCTCGCGATCACCCTGCACGAAGCAGCGCACGGGTACGTAGCGCTTCGCCTCGGGGATACGACCGCGTACGAGGCAGGGCGGGTGAGCCTGAATCCCATTCGTCACATCGATCCTATTGGAACCGTGGCACTGCCGCTTGCACTCCTCGCAATCGCAAAACTCTTCGGCGGCGGCGGAATTCTCTTCGGCTGGGCAAAGCCGGTGCCGGTCAATTTCGCCAACCTTCGCGATCCGAAAAGCGGCATGTTCTGGGTTGCCGCGGCCGGCCCGCTGAGTAACCTTGCGATGGCGCTGCTATGGGCTATCGTCCTCAAAACCGGCTTGTCCATTCCACAGGTTTATTTTTCGATGCCGCTCGTATTGATCGGCGCAGCCGGTATTTTCGTGAACGTCATCTTCATGGTGCTCAACCTTCTTCCGCTGCCGCCCCTCGATGGAGGCCGCATACTCGTGAGTGTGTTGCCACGGAAGCTCGCTAACGCTGTGTCACGTCTCGAACGTTACGGTTTTGTAATTCTCATCGTGCTGCTCTTCACAGGCGCACTGGGCTTTGTGCTTCGGCCTCTCATCGTCGCAACGATGGCCTTGTTCGCATTTTTAGTCAGTGTTCCGCTGGGCGAGCTGCTCAGGCTGGCGCAGCTGCGCTGATGCGTGGGATTCCCAATTGCGCCTTGCAGCAGCGATAAAAAATGTTCACTAATCGAGTCCTGTCAGGCATGCGCCCGACGGGCGTGCTGCACCTCGGCCATTATCATGGGGTGCTGAAGAACTGGATCCGGCTGCAGCACGAGCACGAGTGCCTGTTCTTCGTAGCGGACTGGCACGCGCTTACTACGCACTACGACGATCCCGCGGCGATCGAGCAACACGTATGGGACATGGTGATCGACTGGCTTGCAGCCGGCGTCGACCCCGCGCATGCGACCCTTTTCATCCAGTCCCGCGTTCCCGCGCATGCCGAGCTTCACGTATTGCTTTCGATGATCACGCCGCTGCCGTGGCTCGAACGTGTGCCGACGTACAAAGACCAACAGGAGAAGCTCGCCGAGAAAGACCTTTCGACATACGGTTTTCTGGGCTACCCGCTTCTGCAGAGCGCCGACATTCTGATCTATCGTGCGACGCAGGTGCCGGTTGGTGAGGACCAGGTGCCGCATATCGAATTCACGCGTGAGATCGCGCGGCGTTTCAACCACATGTTCGGACGCGAAACCGGCTTCGAGCAGAAGGCGGAGCAGGCGGTCAAAAAACTAGGTTCGAGGCGCGCGCGTCTTTACCGCGAATTGCGCACGCGTTTTCTTGAACAGGGTGATGCAGGTGCGTTGGAAACTGCGCGTTCGCTGCTGGAGGAAACGCAGAATCTGACGATGGGAGATCGGGAGCGTCTTTTCGGGTTCCTCGAAGGCGGCGGAAAGATGATCCTGACCGAACCGCAGGCGTTGCTGACCGCCGCTTCGCGCATGCCCGGCCTGGACGGGCAGAAGATGTCGAAGTCTTACAACAATACGATCGGCTTGCGGGAACCACCCGAGAGCATCACGAAAAAGATCCGCACGATGCCCACGGACCCCGCGAGGATTAAGCGGACTGATCCCGGCGAACCTGAGAAGTGCCCGGTATGGCAGCTTCACCTCGTCTACTCGAATGAGAAAACAAAGGACTGGGTGCAGCAGGGCTGCCGCAGCGCGGGGATCGGTTGTATCGAGTGCAAGCAGCCGGTGATCGAAGGCGTGCTGGCCGAGCTGGCGCCGATCAGGGAACGAGCCGAGCGCTATCTGGATGACCCCACTCTGGTCCGAAACATCATCTCGGACGGCGCCGAAACAGCCGAGAAAAAGGCGCAGGAGACGCTGCGCGACGTGAGGCAGGCCATGGGCCTGGATTACGCCTAGTTTTAGGGGTTTGCCCCGCGTCGGCCCATCTCGATTGAGCCCTGCCGGTTGTGCTCCCTTGATAGCCAACCACAACACCTTGTGTCTGTCGCCGCGATTCACGTTAGAATGCAGCCGTGCCTAACGAGCTACCAAACAGCCCCTGATGAACCCCGTGATTGAGGTGGTTCCGGGCGAGACTTCGCCGGTCGCGCTCGTGTATGGCCAGCCGATGCTCGAGTTGCCGCGCGACCTTTACATCCCGCCGGATGCACTTGAGGTGTTTCTCGAACAGTTCGAAGGTCCGCTCGACCTGCTCCTATACCTCATACGTAAGGAGAACATCAGCGTTCTCGAGATTCCGATGGCGAAGCTCACGCTGCAGTATCTTGAATACGTGGAGATGATGCGATCGAAGCAGCTGGAGCTCGCCGCCGAATACCTGCTGATGGCCGCAATGCTGATTGAGATCAAATCGCGCATGCTGCTTCCACGGCCGTCCGCGTCCGATGTGGAGGCGGATCCGCGTGCCGAGCTGGTGCGGCGCCTCCTTGAGTACGAACAGATGAAAGCGGCCGCGCATCGTTTGAACGAGCTGCCGCAAGCCGGGCGCGACTATAGCCTCGTGCACGTGCTTTTTGAACGTGACGTTGCCGAGCGCCTTCCGGACGTCCGGCCGGACGATTTGAAGATCGCCTGGCTGACGCTGCTCACACGCGCTTCGGTCAACCAGCATCACAAGGTTTCGCGCGAACAGCTTTCGGTGCGGGCGCATATGAGCCGCGTGCTGCGCCGCCTGCAGGAAACGAAATTCGTCGAGTTCACCGAGCTGTTCCAGGCCGAGGAGGGCGTTGCCGTACTCGTCGTCACGTTTCTGGCAGTGCTCGAGCTCGCCCGCGAAAGCCTCATCGAAATCAGCCAGCACGAGGCCTACACCACCATCTACGTAAAACTGCGCGGCGGCCAGCTTGCGGCGGTCGCATGATGGAACAAGAGGACACCACCTTGGAAGAAACCTTCGATCTTATGCAGGTGAAACGTGTGCTCGAGACTGCGCTTCTGACAAGCTCGGAACCGCTCAATCTGAACGAGCTCAAAAAGCTTTTTGATACCGAGCTTGCGTCTGACACCCTGAGGAAAGTTCTCGAGGATCTCGGCGCCGATTGGGAAGGGCGAGGCGTAGAGCTCGTCAGCGTTGCATCGGGCTGGCGCTTCAGGGCACGGCCCGAGTCGCAAAAGTTTCTCGACCGCCTCGAGCCGCAGAAGCCGCCCAAGTACTCGCGCGCAGTGCTGGAGACGCTCGCGATCATCGCTTATCGCCAGCCGGTCACGCGTGGAGACATCGAGCAGATTCGCGGCGTCACGGTTTCCGCGAACATCCTGAGGTCGCTCGAAGCCCGCGGCTGGATCGACGTGATCGGCACGCGTGAAGTTCCGGGCCGTCCCCAGATCTACGCGACGACGAAAACGTTTCTGGACGACCTCAACCTGCGCTCAGTGGAGGAGCTCCCCCCTCTGGATGACCTCGGTGCGCTTGTCGAAGGGGGTTCGGGCACTTCGGGCCCGACCGAATCTGTCGAGCCGGACAGCCCTTTTGACGATGCGGCGGCTCAGCCAGAACTTTCGGGTGTCGCCGAGCTCGAGCTCGAAGAGGGAAGCAGTGAGGCGGGGGACGCGGACGACGACTTGATCGGAGCGGGAGATCTGCCGCGTTCAAACAGCGACGACTTTTCTAACGCCACGCGCCGTCTGCACTAGCGCTTTAAAAAGGCGGTGCCGTAAAGGCCCGTAGGCTTGACGAGCAGGATGAGCAGCATGATCGCGAACGGTGCCATCTGCGCGAGCGGCGCGTAGATCAGGGAACCCAGCGACACGACCTGCCCCACGAGCAGCGCGGAAATCATCGTTCCTTTGATGCTTCCGAGCCCGCCGATGATCACCACCATGAAGACGAAGGCGAGTACTTCGAGCCCCATGTGTGGATCGACCATGATAAGCGGCGCGTAAAGGCCGCCCGCCAGCCCCGACAGTGCGCCGGCGATGATGAAGGTGATCGTGAACAGGCGATAGACGTTGATACCGAGTCCTTCCACGTGCTCGATGTCCTCGATCCCGGCACGAATCGCTTTCCCGATGATCGTGCGGTTGAGGAATGCCCAGATCCCCCAGTAGACGAGTGCCGCGATTGCGACGAGTGCGATGCGATATACCGGTACTTCCGTCCCGAGCAGATCGACCTGAGCCGTGATGGGAACCGGCACCGGGCGCGGAACAACGCCCCAGATGAACTTGATGAGCCCCACGCCGCCGATCAACAGACCGAACGACGTGATCATTGTGAACGTGATGTCGCGGTCGTAGATGCGCCGGAACACCAGCCGTTCGACGATGAGACTCGCGAGTGCTGCGGTCGCCGTCCCGGCAACGACGCCCAGAGCGATACTCCCCGTCATTGTGCTGACCGAGTAGGTGAGGTAGGCGCCGATCGAGTAATACAGAAGCTGGTCCAGACTGATGATTCGCATCAGGCCGAAACAAAGCGATAGCCCCACAGACATGAGAAAAAATATGCTGCCGATGCTGAGGCCGAAGATCACGCCTGAGATTAGGAGCTGCGAATCGATCATGGCAACTCGCCGGGTTCAGCTTTCCCGGCTGCGGTGGACCTGCGGAAAAAGAGTTTCTTGAGAAGCGGCTCTGCCGTGCCCCAGATGCCTTTTTCCCCCACGAGCATGATGAGAACGAGAAGGGC
>JBKJPI010000115.1:0-3799 GCA_046595235.1 Burkholderiales bacterium
ATCGGCGGCATCACTGTACCCGAAGTGCGCGGCGGTGAGCGCGAGGGCCGTGTCCTCGTTCGTCGTCACGGTGTTACTGGTTCCGACCGGCGCATCGTTCACCGCGGTCACGTCGAAAGTAAAGGTTCGAGCGATCGGATCAAGATCGGTTCCGCCGTTCCCCGTGCCGCCGTCGTCCTGCACCTGGAAGGTGAAGCTCGCGTAAGCCACGCCGTTCGCGTTCGCAACCGGCGTGAATACGAGGTTGCCCGCGTTGATATCGGCCGCCGCGATCATCTGGCCGGCAGTCACGGCAGTGCCGCTCAATGTCAGCGACCCCGCGGTAGCGAGGGTCGTGACCTTCACTGCTGCAAGCGTGTTCGCAGGCGAGTCGCTGGGGTCGGTGAAGCCGAAGTGGGCAGCAGTGAGCGCAAGCGCCGTGTCTTCGTTCGTCGTCACCGTGTTGCTGGTTCCAACCGGCGCATCGTTCACTGCGGTCACGTTCACGGTCAGAGTGCGCGCGGCGGTGTCGAGGTCTGCACCCCCGCCATTGTCCTGAACCTGGAAGGTGAAGCTCGCGTAGCCCGCACCGTTCGCGTTCGCAACCGGCGTGAACACGAGGTTGCCCGCGTTGATATCGGCAACCGCGATCGTCTGCCCCGCGGTCACCGCCGTGCCGCTCAACGTCAGCGACCCCGCGGTAGCGAGGGTCGTGATCTTCACTGCCGCAAGCGTATTCGCAGGCGAATCGCTCGGATCGGTGAAGCCGAAGTGTGCGGCCGTGAGCGCAAGCGCCGTGTCCTCGTTCGTCGTCACCGTGCTGCTGGTTCCGACAGGCGCATCGTTCACCGCAGTCACGTCGAACGTAAACGTACGTGCGGTTGTATCGAGATCTACCCCGCCGTTCGCGGTACCCCCGTTGTCTTGGACCTGGAACGTAAAAGCCGCGTGACCCGCCCCGTTAGCGTTGGTCGCCGGTGTGAATATGAGATTGCCGGCAGCGATATCGGCGGTGGTGATGAATTGCCCCGCAGTGACCGCGACGGCACTCAATGTAAGCGTGCCGGCGCCCGGCACCGTGGTGATCTTTACCGCCTGCAGCGTGTTGGATGTGCCGTCGTTGGGGTCGCTAAAGCCGAAAGACGCGGTATTGAACGTGTAAGCCGTATCCTCTGCGATGACGGCGGTCGAGCTCGTCCCGACCGGTGCGTGGTTGATTGCGCCCACATCGATCGTCATCGTGCGCGCTACAGGGTCAAGGTCCACACCCCCGTTTGCGGTTCCGCCGTCGTCCTGCACCTGGAAAGTGAAGCTTGCGTAGCCGCTGCCGAGGCCGCCGAGGGCCGGCGTGAAGATGAGCCTCCCCGCCGCGATGTCGGCGGCGCTGACCACTTGCCCTGCGGTGACGGCCACGCTGTTGAGCTGCAGAGCGCCGGCAACCGGGAGTGTCGCGATTTTCACTGCGAACAAAGTGTTGGCCGGGGCGTCGGTATCGTTAAAGCCAAAATTCCCCGCCTCCAGCACGAATGGCGTGTCCTGAAAGGTGCCGATGGTGGTGTTGGTGCCCACGGGCGCATCGTTCACCGCGGTTACGTTCACTGTCATGGTGCGTGCGGTGGCGTCGAGATTCGAACCGCCGCCGTCATCCTGCACCTGGAAGGTGAAGCTCGCATACGCTGCACCGTTCGCGTTCGCTGCAGACGCGAACCGGAGATTGCCCGCGTTGATATCCGCCACGGTGACCGTCTGCCCCAAAGTCACCGCGACTCCGCTCAGGGTGATCGCGCCCGCGCTTGCCAGCGTCGTGATCTTCACCGCAGCGAGTGCGTTTGCCGGAGAATCGTTCGGATCGGTAAAGCCGAAGTGCGCGGCCGTGAACGCGAGCGCGGTGTCCTCGTTCGTCGTCACCGTGTTGCCCGTTCCCACGGGTGCATCGTTCACCGCCACCACGTTTACGGTCATGGTGCGTGCAGTGGCATCGAGGTCGGCGCCACCCA
The DNA here is from genome assembly GCA_046595235.1 of Burkholderiales bacterium. GTDB lineage: Bacteria > Pseudomonadota > Gammaproteobacteria > Burkholderiales > SG8-41 > JAQGMV01. Next base: position 1,977 of record JBKJPI010000115.1, read on the forward strand.
GCGCGGTGCCGCCACTGTCCTGCACTTGGAAGGTGAAGCTCGAGTAGCCCGCGCCGTTCGCGTTCGCAGACGGCGTGAACCGTAGGTTGCCCGCATTGATGTTGGCTACGGTATTGGTCTGCCCCGCTGTCACCGCGGTCCCACTGAGGGTCAGCGAGCCCGCGCTTGCCAGTGTCGTGATCTTCACCCCGGCGAGCGTATTCGCAGGCGAGTCGATCGGATCGGTAAAGCCGAAATGTGCAGCGGTGAATGCGAGCGCGGTATCCTCGTTCGTAGTGACGGTGTTGCTCGTGCCGACCGGCGCATCATTCACCGCTGTCACGTTCACGGTCATGGTGCGCGCGGTGGCATCAAGATCGATGCCGCCCAGCGCCGTGCCCCCACTGTCCTGCACCTGAAAAGTAAAGGTCGCGTAACCTGCCCCGTTCACATTCGCCGCCGGCGTGAACCTTAGATTGCCGGCATTAACGTCCGCCACCGCGATGGTCTGCCCCGCAGTCACTGCGACTCCGCTCAAAGTGATCGAGCCCGCGCTGGCCAGCGTCGTGATCTTCACGGCGGCCAGGGTGTTGGCAGGCGAATCCGACGGGTCGGTCAAGCCAAAATGCGCGGCAGTGAACGCGAGCGCCGTATCCTCGTTCGTCGTCAGCGTATTGCTCGTTCCCACCGGCGCGTCGTTCACAGACGTGACCGTGACGCTGCTGGCCGCCGTCGCGGAGCTGAACGCCGTGCTGCCCCCGTTGCCCGCTGCGGTGAACGCAATCTGGAAGTTGTCAATCTCCAGCGATTTCGGCGGAGACGCATCAACCGACACCGAAAAGCGGATTCGGGTCGTCGCCGAGATATACGCACCGATGTCGGCGCTGAAGGTGCCGGTGCCGGTATTCGCGACGTTGGAAAACGTGCCGAGCGTGGTGTAGCTCGCGCCACCGTTGCCGGACGCCTCGACGATGATCGTCGAGGCGTTCGTCTGAAGGTTGTTATATGCGAACGACAGAGTCGCGCCGGTCGACCCGGTCAGGTCCGCCTCGCGATAGATTGATACCCCGACGGTGGTAGATTTTATCTCGAGCACGCCGTTCTCGATTCGAATCTTCCCACCCGCCGGGTCGCCTTCACTATCGACCCATCCTGCGCTGAAGGTCGCCGTTCCATCGTTATTGCTGTAAGAGACGGTACTGAAGTTGTCCTGCAGGACAGGCGTTGGGATCGTGGGCGCGACGCCACCGCTCGTGCCCGACGTCTGGTCCCAAGCGCGAAAGGTCAGCCCATTGGCGACCGTTCCGTTCCAGTTCGCATTCGGCACGAAGCGCACGTAGGTGCTTGCATCGGCAGCGAGCAGCCGCGCAGTGCCCGCGCTCGGGGTCCCGAAGTCGAGCCAGCTCCCGCCGCTGTTGGTCGAGTACTGCCACGTGCCGTTGGTATTGGTGACACCGGTCACGGCGATGCCGGAGAGAGCGGCAGCATCGGGATCGCTCGCCTGACCGGAGATCAGGGCTGACACGAGCGTGCCTGGGTTGCTCGCGGCATCTTCGTTGATCGTCGTGAGATTGTTCGCGCCTGCGAGCACCGGCGCATCCTGAAGGGCGGTCACGTTCACGGTCAGGGTCCGCGCAGTGGTGTCGAGGTCCGCACCGCCGCCATTGTCCTGCACCTGGAAGGTGAAGCTCGCGTAGCCGGCGCCGTTCGCGTTCGCAGCAGGAGTAAACCGGAGATTGCCGGCGTTGATGTCGGCCACCGCGATCGTCTGCCCCGCGGTCACCGCGGTGCCGCTCAACGTCAGCGACCCCGCGGTAGCGAGGGTCGTGATCTTCACTGCCGCA
>JBKJPI010000235.1:0-3665 GCA_046595235.1 Burkholderiales bacterium
CGAGGTGCGTCCGGGCATCACCGGCTGGGCGCAGGTCAATGGGCGTAACGCGCTCACGTGGGAGGAAAAATTCGAGCACGACGTGTGGTATGTGGAGCACGTGTCGTTCGGGCTGGATGTGAAAATACTGGCCCTCACTGCGTTGAGGCTGGTGCGGCCCTACGGGATCTCGGAACCGGGAAGCGCGACGATGACGCGGTTCACCGGCAGCATGCGTGATGAGTGAACGTGCCGGAATTTTTGTTTTCGGAGCAAGCGGGCACGCCAAAGTCGTTATCGACGCACTCGAGCGCGGGGGCGCCACTAAGGTACTCTTCGTCTGCGACGATGCGGCTGCGAAGCACGGCGCGGTGCTGATGGGATATCCGGTGGTCGGCGGGCGTGCGGAGCTCCTCGAGCGGCGCGGCGAAACGAAAGTCGGCGTTGTGACGATCGGAGATAACCCGATCAGGCAGCGTGTCGCCGATTGGCTGATCCAAAACGGGTGCGCGCTCACGAGCGTCGTGCATCCTGCTGCCACGATTGCTCGCGAGGTTGAAATCGGCGACGGCACCGTTGTCATGGCGGGGTGCGTTATCAATTCAGGAACCAGAGTGGGGCGTAACGTCATTATCAATACCGGTGCGACGATAGATCATGACTGCGAGCTCGGCGACGGCGTTCACGTGGCGCCAGGCTCGCATCTCTGCGGCCATGTGAGCGTCGGCGCCGGCACGCTGATCGGCGCAGGAACGACGATCATTCCGGGTGTGCGTGTCGGGAGCGGGGCCGTCGTCGGTGCCGGCTCGACCGTGCTGACGGATCTTCCCGATGGCGCGCGCGCTGGAGGCAGCCCATGCCGTCCGCTGACCTGAGCCTCGGCATGCCTCAGCTCTCGAGCGCCGTGCTGGCGCTCGACGGCGGCTCGCCAGTCCGAACGGCGGCGCTTGCGCCATGGCCCCATTTCGATACCGACGAAATCGACGCCGTGCGCGCAGTGCTCATCTCGGGAAAAGCGAATTACTGGACCGGAAAGGAAGGGACGACCTTCGAAACCGAGTTCGCACGATATGTCGGCAGCAAGTACGCTGTCGCGCTCGCGAATGGCAGCGTAGCGCTCGAGCTCGCTCTTCACGCGTTCGGCATCGGGCCGGGTGACGAGGTGATCGTCCCTTCGCGGTCATTTCTCGCCACGGCGAGTTGCGTGGTGCTGCGCGGAGCACGACCGGTCTTCGCCGATGTGGATTCGAGCTCCGGCAATCTCACCGCCGAAACCGTCCGTGCGGCTCTGACCCCGCGCACACGCGCGGTAATTGCCGTGCACCTTGCAGGCTGGCCGTGCGACATGGACCCGCTGATCGAGTTGGCGCAGGCGCACGACCTCAAACTGATCGAGGACTGTGCGCAAAGTCATGGCGCAACCTATAAGAAAAGGGTGACCGGTTCGATCGGCCACATCGGGGCTTTTTCGTTCTGTCAGGACAAGATCATGACGACGGGCGGCGAGGGCGGCATGCTGGTCACCGACGATCCCGTGCTGTGGGAGCGCGCATGGTCGTACAAGGATCACGGCAAAAGTTACGACGCCGTGTTCAAGCGTGATCACCCGCCGGGGTTTCGCTGGCTGCATGGTTCGTTCGGCACGAACTGGCGCATGACCGAAATGCAGGCCGCGATCGGGCGTCAGCAACTTCTGAAGCTGCCCCGATGGCTGGCAGCGCGGCGGCGAAACGCCGAGCTCCTTGCACTTCGCCTGCGAGGCATGGACGGGTTGACGGTTCCGGCACCGTCGGCCGAGCTCGGCCACGCGTACTACAAGTTCTACGCGTATGTGAAAGCAGAGCGCCTCGCCGCCGGCTGGACGCGCGAGCGAATCGTCGAATCGATCAACGCCGAAGGGATCCCCTGCATTTCGGGGAGCTGCAGCGAAATGTATCTCGAGGAAGCGTTCGCCGGAACCGATCTCCGGCCTGACGTGCGCCTGCCTGTTGCCCGAGCGCTCGGTGAATCGAGCCTCATGTTCATGGTGCACCCGACGCTCAAAGAGCGCGACATTGCCGACACGGCTTTGGCCGTTCGCAAGGTCATGGCCGCGGCCGTGCGACGCTAAGGGCCGGCATCGTGCTTCGAGTTTTACTTGTGTTTTTCCATGACGTAGCCGCGGCGGCCGCCGCGTGGGCCGTGGCGCACTGGCTCCGCTTCAACATGGATATCTCACCCTATTACACGGGTCTCATGTGGCAGACGCTTCTGTGGGTGACGCCGTTGCAGGCGCTCGTTTTCTGGAGCTTCGGCCTCTATCGCGGTATCTGGCGCTACGCGAGCCTCCAGGACCTGAAGCGCCTTCTCGTTGCGGTCGCGGTCGCCGCGCTCGTCGCACCCGTCCTGGTACTCACCGGCTTTCTTCCCGTTGCGGTACCACGCTCGGTACTCCTTCTCGACCCGATCCTGTTGCTCCTCGTCATGTGCGGCAGCCGGATGGCTTACCGCGTGTGGAAGGAGCATGACGTATACGGCAAGCTCCGTTACCAGGGTCAGCCGGTGCTGGTTCTCGGTGCGGGGGATACGGCGCTCACGCTCCTTCGCGAGCTCGAGCGCAGCCCGGCGTGGCGCGTGGTGGGGTTTCTCGACGACGACTCCAAGAAAACCGGGCGTCTCCTCAACGGCGTGAAAGTCTTCGGCCCGATCGCGGAGCTGCCGGAGATCGCGACGCGCACCGGCGTGCGACACGTGGTGATGGCCATGCCGGGTGCAAAACACGAGGAACGGCGGGCCGCGCTGCAGGTTTGCAACGATGCGCGGGTTAAGGTGCTGACGGTGCCGAGCTACGACGACCTCGTCAGCGGTCGCGTAACCGTGTCTGCACTCCGGGCGATCGAGCTCGACGACCTCCTCGGCCGCGATCCCATCGTGCTCGACAATGCGGGGCTCCATCAGCTGCTCAGCGGCCGCACCGTCATGGTCACGGGAGCGGGCGGCTCGATCGGATCCGAGCTGTGCCGGCAGATCGCCCGCTACGAGCCTCGGGTGCTCGTCATGTTCGAGTTGAACGAGTTCTCGCTGTACTCCATGAACGAGGAAATGCAGCGCAACTTCGCAGCCCTCGAGCTCGTGTGCGCAATAGGCGACGTGAAGGACGAGGCGCGCGTGAAAGAAATTATTTCGCGCCACTCGCCTACGGTCGTCTTCCACGCGGCCGCGTACAAGCACGTGCCGCTCATGGAAAACGAAAACGCGTGGGCTGCGCTGCAGAACAACGTTCTGGGAACCCACGCGGTTGCGAGCGTCGCCGCCGCGCACGGCGTCGAGCGTTTCGTCCTCATATCGACAGACAAGGCGGTGAACCCGACCAACGTCATGGGTGCCACGAAGCGGCTTGCGGAGGAAGTGTGTCAGGCCATGCAGGCGCACACGCGTATGGCAGTCATGGCGGTGCGTTTCGGAAACGTGCTCGGTAGCACCGGCAGCGTGATCCCCAAATTCCGCGAGCAGCTTTTGCTCGGCGGGCCGATCACGGTGACGCACCCTGACATCATCCGTTATTTCATGTCGATCCCCGAGGCGGCACAGCTCGTCCTGCAGGCGGCGTTGATGGGGCGCGGGGGCGAAGTATTCCTCCTCGATATGGGCAAACCGGTGCGCATCGTCGATCTCGCGCGCGACATGATCCGTCTCTCCGGAATGGC
>JBKJPI010000207.1:0-17544 GCA_046595235.1 Burkholderiales bacterium
TGCTGAGCGGGTGCTGTCGCCGTTGCGGGCGGCTGCGCTCCGCGCGCATCGGCCGACACCATGGCCACGAGTAAACTCGCCGCCGCAACGCGCTTCGCGCAGCCGCGCATAGCATCAGGAAACATGGGGGACGTTCGGTCGGTGCATGGATATTCTTTCAGAGTATAAGTGCAAACACGTCAGCGAACGCCGACGAAGCGCCACAAGGCTCGCGAACTAAATGCAATGGCAATGGAACGCTTGATCGGCCACTGGCTCAAAGGAACAGACGCACGAGACGGGGGTGGCATGCCTGAGATCGCTTTTCGTACACTTGCAGCAATTTTGCTGCTGGGACTATCCGCGCTGGCACTCGGCGCGGAGCGCATTACCGTTTACAAAGATCCTGATTGCGGCTGCTGCGGCGCATGGGTGGAGCACCTCAAGACAAACGGCTTTTCAGTCACCGTCAACGACGTCAGGGATATGACGCCCCACAAAAAAAGACTTGGCGTGCCCGAACGTCTGGGGTCCTGCCATACGGCTGTCGTCGCGGGCTACACCATCGAAGGCCACGTGCCCGCATCCGACATCAAGCGCCTTCTCACCGAACGTCCGCGCGGCAAAGGGCTTGCAGTGCCGGGCATGCCGCAAGGCTCGCCGGGCATGGAAACGGGGAAGTTCGACCGCTACGACGTCCTGCTTTTTGATGGGAATGGCAAAACCGCGGTGTACAACACCTACCCGAAATAGCCTTGGCGCCGCCCCCGAAAAACCCGCCCGCCGGCGTGCTTAGAGCCTTATTGACCCAGCCTGAACTTGAGGTTCGGCGTATCGCGCCGTTATCCCTGTATGCAACACGCTAAACGACTGTGGGTGGACGCACCGCAGCTCATGGAATCTCATGAGCTCGACCCCGCACGTGCCGACGTAAAGGCCCTGCCACTCGTCGCGGCGCTCAATCAGAGCGAGCAGGTGAAAGACAAGGTTGAAGAGTGCGCCCACGAGCTCTCGTCCATCAATGAGGTGTTGAAGCAGGAAATCACCGAACGCGTGCCTCTCGATGTCGTCGAGCAGGCGCTGCACCAGAGCGAAGAGGTCGAGCTCAAAGTTCAGGAATGCGCGGACGACTTATCCCTGGTAAATGAGGCGCTCGTCCACGAGATTCGCGCGCGCAAGAAACTCGAAGCACGGCTGGCCGATAGCAAGGATCAGCTGGCCGACACCCGCGCCGAGCTCTCAGACAGCCAGCTGCAGGAACAGCGGTCCCGCCACCTGTCACTGCATGACGTATTGACCGGCCTGCCCAACCGCAGCCTGTTTAGTGACAGGCTGGAAAATGCGTTGGCTCTGGCGAAACGTCATGAATGGCGGGTTGCGGTAATGTTCATCGACCTCGATAAGTTCAAAAGCATCAATGATTCGCGCGGACACGCGGCCGGCGACCACGTTCTGAAAATCGTTTCAGAGCGCCTGCAAACGTCGGTGCGCGGGGCAGATACGGTCGGACGGCAGGGCGGGGATGAATTCCTGTACCTCATGCTCGAGGTCAAAGACGACGCCGATGTGGCCCGTGCCGCTAAGAAGCTGATCGACAATCTCGCTCAGCCGTGTGAGTTCAACGGCGTCGATCTGGCCGTGAGACCGAGTATCGGGATCGCCCTCTACCCGGAAGACGGACAATCGGCTGAGGTTCTCCTGGAGAACGCGGACAGCGCGATGTATATGGCGAAGCAACGCGCCGCGGGCCACTGGTTTTATAAGCCTCGCGATTAGCGGCTATACCCAGACAATCTTTACCGTTAAGATGCGCCCCATGCGTCACAATCGATTAGCGCGTGCGTCGGTTGCATGGATAACAGCCCTGCTGCTGTTGCTGTGCCAGACGGCGTTTGCCGCGCAGTTGTGCATGAGCGGCGCGCCCGTTCGTGATGCCGTCACTGCTACGGCGCTTTGCCATATCGCCGCGGATACCCAGACTTTCGACGGTTCGCCCATGTCGGGCCCGGCGTCCACATGTGCAGCCTCGAAGGCGGTCGCCGATCCCGCGAAAGCGCAGGTATTGGCAATTACTGATCTGCCTTCAGTTCGAATCGCGTATCACGCTGCAACACCCGCGATCCTTGCATCGGCCGCGGTCGGCGCCCTGCCGGCGGTCTGTCACTCCCCTCCCTTCAGCATCCTGCATTGCCGTCTGCTTAATTAGCGCCTCCGCTTGAGCCCTCAGTCGGCGACCCGCCGGCTGATTTTTCTGGCTTTATCGCGGAGGTTCTCATGCAGTTGCTCTATCGCGCGGCAGCCTTGCTGCTGCCACTTGCGTTATCCCCTGTCAGTTTTGTGGCACCGGCACGCGCCGCGGATTCGCCGCTGACGCTCGTCGCGGCCCAGCGCCACGCGGTCGAACGCTCACGTCAATTGACCGGCCGGGATTCAGCGGTATTCGCTTCCCGTGAGATGGCGGTTGCAGCCGGTCAGTTGCCCGACCCCATGTTGAAGCTCGGCATTCAGGACCTGCCTGTGACCGGCCGTGATCGCTTCAGCCTCGGACGGGATTCGTTCACGATGCGCCAGATCGGTGTCACCCAGGAGCTGACCCGCGCTGACAAGCGACACTCTCGAAGCGAGCGCTACGAGCGTGAAGCCGAGCGCGGTCTTGCGGAGAAAACTGCAAATCTCGCTACGGTTCAGCGCGACACAGCTATCGCCTGGCTCGAACGTTACTACGCGGAAGCGATAGATTTCATTATCCGGGAACAGCTGACCGAGGCGGGGCTGGAAATCGAAGCCGCGGACAGTGCATACCGCAGCGGCCGCGGCAATCAGGCCGACGTGTTCGCGGCGCGCTCGGCAGCCGTCATGCTCGAAGTTCGCCAAAGCGAAAGCGAACGTCGCATCCGCACCGCGCAGACCGCGCTTGCACGCTGGGTGGGCGCCGCAAGTGACGCGCCTTTGGGCAGCAAGCCGGACATCACTCTCCTGCGTCTCGAGACGGATGCGCTCGATACACAACTCACTCATCACCCTCAGATTGCCGTGCTCAATAAGCAAATCGAAATTGCCCAGGCCGACGTGAATGTGGCTCGGGCTAACAAAAAAGCGGATTGGAGTGTCGAGCTGATGTACAGCAACCGCGGCTCCGCATACTCGGACTTTATTTCAGTGGGTGTTGTCATTCCGCTGCAGTGGGACCAGAAAAACCGGCAGGATCGCGAGCTCAACGCCAAGCTTGCAGCGGCGGTGCAGGCCGAAGCGGAGCGCGACGAAATGTTGCGCGCTGACATCTCGGCAGTACGCGTACAGGTGCAGGAATGGCAGAATGGTCTCGAGCGGCAGAGGCGCTACGAGCGCGACCTCGTGACGCTTGCGAAGCAGCGCACCGATGCCGCCGTTGGCGCCTACCGCGGCGGTAAGGCCAGTCTTGCGGCAGACGTGCTGCCCGCGCGCCGCAACGAAATCGAAGTGCGCATGCAGACCCTTCAGCTGGAAATGGAAACGGCGAAGCTGTGGGCGCAGCTCAACTTCCTGTTCCCCGATGACGGCACTTCGCCGCACAACGCCGCGCGCACGCACACAACTTTTGACGCGGTGAACAAATGAAAACCACCCCTCTTGTGCTGATCCTCGGTACGATCGCCCTGCTCGGTGCCGGCGGATACGGCGCATACCGCATGGGAATGAGCCGCGGCATGCAGATGGGAACACCTTCGGGAACTGAGGCAGCACCCGCCGCCGAGTCGTCCGCAGATAAGAAGGTGCTCTACTGGCACGATCCGATGGTTCCGGGTCAGAAGTTCGACAAACCCGGAAAGTCACCTTTCATGGACATGCAGCTGGTTCCGATGTACGCGGGCGCCGAAGGCGATGAAGGCAAAGTCACCGTCAGCCCCCGAGTGCAGCAAAACCTTGGCGTTCGCACAGCCGAAGTGACGACAGGCGTGCTCAAGACAACGGTGGAAGCGGTCGGCAGTGTCGCCTTCAACGATCGCGACGTAGCGCTGGTGCAGGCACGCACCAACGGATACGTCGAAAGGCTGCACGTACGTGCGCCGCTCGATTCCGTTCGGAAGGGGCAGGCGCTCGCGGAGCTGTACGCACCGGACTGGGTGGCCGCACAGGAGGAGTACCTGTCGGTGAAGCGCATGGCAAGCACCAGTGCGACCATGACACCGCTCATCGATGGCGCGCGCCAGCGCATGCGACTGGCCGGCATGACAGACGACCATATTCGCCTCGTCGAATCGACCGGCAGAGTACATCCGCGCCTGACTGTCACAGCGCCGGTAGGCGGTGTCGTCACGGAGCTCAGCGCACGCGAAGGCATGACGGTCATGTCGGGCGCCCCGCTCTTTCGCATCAATGGACTCGGCACGGTGTGGGTGAATGCCGAAGTGAACGAAGCGCAGGCCGCGACGGTGCGGCCCGGCGCGATTGTCGAAGCGCGCGCGCCCGCGCTGCCCGGTGAGGTCTTCAAAGGCCGCGTGAGCGCGATCCTCCCGGAAGTGAGCGCCGCAACCCGTACCCTCAAAGCCCGCATCGAGCTCAATAACCCCGGCGGGCGACTGGTGCCCGGCATGTTTGCCACCGTGGCCTTCACCTCCGGAGCGCGCACGAAGACGCTGCTCGTGCCCACCGAAGCGGTGATCCAGACAGGGACTCGCACCGTCGTGATGGTCGCGCAGGGCGAGGGGCGATTCGCGCCCGTCGACGTGCAGCTCGGCAGCGAAGCAAACGGGATGAGCGAAATTCGCAAAGGTCTGGAAGCCGGGCAGAAAGTGGTCGTGTCGGGTCAATTCCTGCTCGATTCCGAAGCCAGCCTGAGAAGCAGCGCAATGCGGATGAGTCCGATGCCGGACGCGGATGCATCGAAAGCGGGCGCGTCGAAGGTGGACGCGGCAACGCATCGCGGCGAAGGCAAGGTGGAAAGCCTGGGCCGCGATGAAGTCACGCTTTCGCACGGCCCGATTCCGTCTTTGAAGTGGGGCCCCATGACCATGGGCTTCAAGCTGCCTGCCGACAAGGCGCCCAAGAATCTCAAGGTGGGCGACACGGTCGCTTTCGAGATTCGTCCGATGCCGGACGGCATGTTCGAGATCACCGGGATCACAAAGAAATGATCGCCCGGCTCATCCGCTGGTCGATCCATAACCGTTTCCTGGTGCTGCTCGCGACGGTGATGATCACCGCCTGGGGCGTGTGGGCAATGCTCAAGACCCCGCTCGACGCAATCCCGGATTTGTCTGACGTGCAGGTCATCATCCGCACCACGTACCCCGGCCAGGCGCCGCAGATCGTCGAAAACCAGGTCACCTATCCGCTCACCACCACCATGCTGTCGGTGCCCGGCGCACGGACGGTACGCGGCTATTCGATGTTCGGCGATTCGTTCGTGTACATCCTGTTCGCGGACGGTACCGACCCGTACTGGGCGCGCTCCCGCGTGCTCGAATACCTGAACCAGGTCCAGTCGCGGCTGCCGCCCCAGGCCAGGACTTCACTCGGACCGGATGCGACCGGTGTGGGATGGGTCTACGAATACGCGCTGATCGACCGCAGCGGCAAGATGGATCTCTCCCAACTGCGCGCTTTTCAGGACTGGTTTCTCAAATACGAGTTGAAAACGGTGCGCAACGTCTCGGAGGTCGCGAGCGTCGGCGGCATGGTGCGCCAGTACCAGATCGTCCTCGATCCGGATCGCATGCGCTCTTTCAACATCCCGCATATGAAAGTCGTCGAGGCGGTGCAGCGCGCCAACCAGGAAACGGGCGGCTCGGTGCTGGAGCTCGGGGAAGCGGAATACATGGTGCGCGCGTCCGGTTACCTGCAGTCCCTCGACGACTTCCGCAAGATTCCGCTGATGACCACCGCGGCTGGTGTGCCCGTCCGCTTGAGCGACGTCGCGCGCATCCAGGTCGGCCCCGAAATGCGGCGGGGCATCTCCGAGCTGAACGGAGAAGGCGAAGTCGCCGGGGGCATCATCGTCATGCGCTCCGACAAGAACGCCCTCGAAACCATCGATGCCGTGAAAGCGAAGCTCGAGCAATTGAAGCCGAGCCTGCCGCCCGGCGTCGAGATCGTGCCCACCTACGACCGCTCCAGTCTCATCAAGCGGGGGGTGCGCAACCTAAGCGAAAAACTGATCGAAGAGTTCATCGTAGTGGCGCTCGTATGTCTCGTCTTTCTTTTCCACCTGCGCTCGGCGCTCGTCGCCATCGTGTCGCTTCCGCTCGGCATCCTGATGGCGTTCATCGTGATGTACTACCAGGGCGTCAATGCGAACATCATGTCGCTAGGCGGCATCGCAATCGCCATCGGCGCGATGGTGGACGCGGCCGTTGTGATGATCGAGAACGCGCACAAGCACATCGAGGCGTGGCATCACGCGCACCCTGACCGGAAGCTCGGAGGCGCCGCGCATTGGCGTGTGATCGGCGACGCCGCAGCGGAAGTCGGCCCGGCACTGTTCTTTTCCCTCCTGATCATCACGCTCTCGTTCGTGCCGGTGTTCACGCTAGAAGCGCAGGAGGGGCGCCTCTTCTCTCCGCTTGCCTACACCAAGACCTACGCAATGGCCGCGGCGGCGGGGCTCGCGGTGACGCTGATACCGGTGCTCATGGGCTATCTCATTCGCGGCAAGATTCCCGACGAGACCAAAAACCCGATCAACCGGTTTCTTATCCGGCTCTATCACCCCCTGCTCGCCAGAGTGCTGGCTTTTCCCAAGACGACGCTCGTCATCGCTTTTCTGATCCTGCTTGCCACGCTGTTTCCAGCGACTCGGCTCGGCGGCGAATTCATGCCGCCGCTCGACGAAGGCGATCTGCTTTACATGCCTTCCGCACTGCCCGGCATTTCCGCGGGCAAGGCGTCGGAGCTTCTGCAACAAACCGATCGTCTGATCTAGACCGTGCCCGAAGTCGCGACAGTGTTTGGTAAGGCCGGGCGGGCCGACACCGCCACAGACCCCGCGCCGCTCGAGATGTTCGAGACCACGATCCAGTTCAAGCCGCGAGGAGAGTGGCGCGCCGGCATGACGCCCGAAAAGCTCGTTGAAGAGCTCGACCGGGCGGTGAAGGTACCGGGACTTACCAACATCTGGGTGCCGCCGATCCGCAACCGCATCGACATGCTCGCGACAGGCATCAAAAGTCCCGTCGGCGTGAAGGTCGCAGGCACCGATCTGAAAGAGGTCGATCGCATTGCGGCCGACGTGGAGCGCGTGGTGAAACGCGTGCCTGGCGTCACCTCGGCCTTCGCCGAGCGGCTGACCGGCGGGCGCTACATCGACGTGAAGATCGACCGCGACCGTGCCTCGCGCTATGGACTGAACATCGCCGACGTGCAGAGCATCGTCTCGGCGGCGATCGGCGGGGACAATATCGGCGAGACCGTCGAAGGCCTCCAGCGCTTTCCCATCAACCTGCGTTACCCGCGTGAAATCCGCGATTCCGTCGAGGAGATCCGCAACCTGCCGGTGCTGACCGAGCGCGGCGCCCAGGTGCGGTTGGGCGACCTTGCGACGATCGCCATCACCGACGGCCCGCCCATGCTGAAGAGCGAAAATGCGCGCCTCTCGGGCTGGGTCTACATCGATCTTCACGGACGCGATCTCGCCTCGGCGGTGCGGGAGATGCAGCGGGAAGTTGCGAAAGACGTGAAGCTGCCGCCGGGTTACTCGCTTGGATGGTCGGGCCAGTTCGAGTTTCTCGAGCGGGCGACCGAGAGGCTGAAGATCGTCGTGCCGGCGACGCTGCTCATCATCTTCGTGCTGCTGTATCTGACCTTCGGGCGTTTTTCCGAAGCCGCGTTGATCATGGTGACGCTGCCGTTTGCCTTGGTGGGCGGTTACTGGTTGATGTACCTGCTCGGCTACAACATGTCGATCGCCTCCGCGGTCGGCTTCATCGCGCTCGGGGGCGTGGCGGCCGAATTCGGCGTGATCATGCTGATCTATCTGAAGCAGGCGCTTGAAAAACACATGGCCGAAGGGGAGCCTTACACACCGCAGCTGGTGATGCGCGCGATTGTCGAAGGTGCGGTGCTGCGCGTGCGGCCGAAGGCGATGACGGTGGCCGTGATCATCGCAGGCCTGCTGCCGATCATGTGGGATTCGGGGACCGGGTCGGAAGTGATGCAACGGATCGCGGCACCGATGGTCGGCGGCATGATCACCGCACCTTTGCTTTCGATGTTCGTGATTCCCGCCGCGTACCTCCTCATGCGCCGCCGCGCAGCAGCAAAGCGATCGGACGACGATGAAATCGACGACGCCTTGCCTGCCAACGCGGGCAGCTCATCAGTGTGATGCGCAACGCGCTCGAAGCCAGGATTCAGCGGACTGCTATGAAGCATTCTGAACGTCTCCCGAGCTTGCGTGCGCTGCTACGCGCATTCCTGTCTCAACTTTATTCCAGCCAAGTCACAGCTGATGAAGTGAAGTCCGCACTTTGTAAGCAGTGCGGTATCTCTGCGGTCGAGGATGTTGAGGTGACGGCAGGTGGCACTACGGGAGTGCGCATTTCCGCTTTCGTCACGCTGCCATCCGATACACCAGACCCCGATGTTGTGGTCCGCGCCGCCGGCGAGTCCTTGCGAAAAGAACTGCAGGCCAACGAGGTACTTTTGATTTACATCGGCCTCACCGGGGGTCGTCGCGGCATCCTGATCTCCGAGGTTCAATGATCCGCTCCGGGCGCAGGACCAATGTGTCATCTCAGGCCGGCGCGCCGCGGATAGCTGCCGTGGTGTTCGTCGTCGGCGTGCTCGTTAACTATATCTGGGAGCTCGCGCAGGCCCCGCTTTTTGAAGGCCTGACTCTTGGAAACATCTGGTGGCACTGCTTCGTCGCCAGCCTGGGAGACGGACTGATCATCCTGCTAATACTCGTTATCGGCTGGTGGGTGCACAGCAGGCTGGATTGGTTCATGAAGCCCGGGGTTTTGGGCTATATAGTGATGGCGGTCAGCGGCCTGCTCATTGCCACTCTGATCGAATGGGTTGCCGTGAATGTCGCCCACAAATGGGCCTACACAGCTGCGATGCCGCTATTGCCCGTTTTAAATATTGGCTTGGTACCCCTCGCACAGATGCTGGTTCTGCCACCTTTGATATTTCGTGTCGCACGCCTCTGGTTACAGGCCGAGCATGCGTAGAACACGATATAGCAGGCGTCCGTCTATGAAACAGCCGAGCGCACAGCGCTCGGTCGAGAGCTATCTGCGACTGGCCTGTTGACTCGATAGAGAGCATCAAATGCAATTACCCGACCAACCCGTCCTCCGAGATATCGTGCTCCTCGGCGGCGGACATAGCCACGTCGGGGTGCTTCGGCGCTTCGGCATGCATCCCGTGCCCGGGGTCCGGCTTACCGTGATCTGCCGCGACACCCATACGCCTTACTCCGGCATGCTGCCGGGCTATATCGCCGGGCACTACAGCTACGATGAGGTCCATATCGACCTCAGCCGGCTCGCGCAATTCGCCGGTGCGCGCTTTTTTCGCGACGAAGCGATCGGGCTCGACCGGAATGCGGCAAAGGTGCTCTGCCGCGGCCGTCCACCGGTGCCGTATGACAGGCTGTCCATCAACATCGGCTCGACGCCTCGGGTGGACGAAGTACCCGGCACGGCGGAGCACGCGGTCGCGGTGAAACCGATTCACCGCTTCAACGCGCGCTGGCTGAGCCTGCTGCGGCGCGTGCAGAGCCACCTGGGCCCCACGCAGATCGCGGTGGTCGGTGCCGGGGCCGGAGGCGTCGAACTGACGCTCGCCATGCAGCACCGGCTGCGCCATGAGCTCCGTTCATTAAGCCGGGATCCGGACGAGCTGACTTTCCATCTTTTTACCGACACGGCGGACATTCTGCCGACGCACAATGCTTTCGTGCGCAGCAGTTTCGAGCGACTTCTGCTCGCGCGCGGGGTGGTCCTGCATCGTAACGCTGAGGTCAACCAGGTTTCTCCCGGATCGCTTCGCACGGTAACCGGCGACACTGTTGAAGCGGATGAGATCGTCTGGGTCACGCGAGCCGGCGGCACGCCATGGCTGCGCGATACCGGGCTCGATCTCGATGCCGACGGATTCATTCGCGTCACCGACACGCTGCAGACCGTCACCGATCCGCATATTTTTGCAGCAGGCGACATCGCCACGATGGTGAATCACCCGCGGGAGAAGGCCGGAGTGTTCGCAGTGCGGCAGGGCCCGCCGCTTGCGGAGAATCTGCGCCGCTCGGTCGAAGGGACGACGCTCAAGCCCTATCGTCCTCAGCGCACATGGCTCGCGCTGATCAGCACCGGCGATCGTTACGCCGTAGCGTCACGCGGAGCGATCGGCTTCCGCGGCGCATGGGTGTGGCGCTGGAAGGACTGGATCGACCGCCGCTTCATGGCGAAATTCGACGCGCTGCCCGCAATGGACGCGCAGACGAAATCCGAACCCTCGTCCGTCCAGGTCAACGCGGAAGAAGCGCTGCAGGCCCTCTCAGCCGTGGCCATGCGCTGCGGAGGCTGCGGTGCGAAAGTGGGCGCGACGGTGCTTTCGCGCGCACTGGGAGCGCTGCATCCGATTGACCGCGATGATGTCCTCATCGGCTTGCACGCGCCGGACGATGCCGCCGTGGTGCGCGTCCCGCCCGGCAAGGCAATGGTCCATACAGTCGATTTCTTTCGCGCTTTCATCGATGACCCTTACGTTTTCGGCAAGGTCGCTGCCAACCATGCGCTGGGAGACATTTTCGCAATGGGTGCGGAAGCGCAGTCGGCCACTGCGATTGCAACCGTACCTTCCGGGCTTGAAGCCAAGGTGGAGGACACGGTGTTCCAGATGATGTCCGGGGCGCTCGAGGTTCTTAACGCCGCCGATTGCGCACTGGTGGGCGGACATACCGGTGAAGGCAGGGAGCTGGCACTGGGTTTCGCCATCAATGGTCTGGTGGATGAGGATCTGCACGCAGTGATGCGCAAAGGGGGTATGCGGCCTGGCGACGTGCTGATCCTGACCAAGCCGATCGGCACCGGTACGCTTTTCGCCGCGCACGCCCGCCTGGAGGCCCGCGGCCGCTGGATCGACGCTGCCCTCCTCTCGATGACCCAGTCCAATCGCCTCGGCGCGCAGTGCCTGCGCGAGCATGGCGCGACCGCGTGTACCGATCTCACCGGCTTTGGCCTGCTCGGTCATCTCGTGGAAATGACGCGGCCTTCAGCGGTGGATGCGGAAATCGATCTTCCCGCGCTGCCGATACTGGACGGTGCGGAGGAAACCAGCGCCGCCGGAATTTTGAGCTCGCTGCAGCCGGCGAATGTGCGGCTGCGCCGTGCTCTGCGCAACCAGCAGGCGGCGGTGACGCATGCCCGCTATCCGCTGCTATTCGATCCGCAGACTGCAGGGGGCTTGCTGGCCAGTGTCCCGGCGGACCGCGCTGAGCCTTGCCTGCAGGCCTTGCGGCTGCTGGGCTATACGCACGCAATCGCGATTGGCCGGATATTGCCTCAGGGCGACGCGTTGGAACCGATCGTGCTCAGGATGTGATGCTTCTCATCACCGCATTGGTCCTTGGCACTCTGTTCGCGCTCCTTTTCATTTGGGAAAGACGGGCACCGCTGCGTGCGCCTCGGGCTGCGCTCGCGCGCAGGCTGAGGGTCAATCTTGCGATTTCGGCGCTCGCGATCGGGACGGCGGTGGCGCTCGTTGAACCGGCAAGCGCGATTGCCCTGGACTATTTTCCTGAATGGCGGATCGGTCTGCTCCACTGGCTGGAGCTTCCGGCAGCGGCTCGCGGTGTGTTGGGCTTTCTGCTGCTCGATCTCGCGTTCTATTACTGGCACCGCGCCAATCACAGGTTTGCGTTTTTGTGGCGCTTCCACAATGCGCATCACATCGATCCCGATCTGGATGTCTCTACCGCCTTTCGCTTTCACTTCGGCGAAGTCGCCTTGTCGACCGGCTTCCGCGTCGTCCAGATCGCCGCGATCGGCGTGTCACCCGTTACTTTCGCAGTCTACGAGCTCGTCTTTCAGGCGAACACGCTTTTTCATCACAGTAACGTGCGCCTGCCGCTGCAGGTCGAACGCCTGCTCAACACGATCCTGGTGACCCCGCGCATGCACGGCGTGCACCATTCTGAACTCAGGCCGGAGAACAATTCGAACTTCTCGGTCGTTGTTCCGTGGTGGGACAGATTACATCGGACCCTGCGCCTGAACGTTCCGCAGTCTGAAATCCTCATCGGCATACCCGGCTATAGGGCCGAGTCGGACAACAGTCTCAAGCAAGTGCTGAGAATGCCATTCGAGCGCCAGCGCAGTTATTGGCACAGGGCTGATGGCTCTGTTGCAGGACGCATTCATCCTGCGATCGAAGCTCGGCAGACCGACATGGCTGGATGACAGCTCGGGGGCGAACATTGCACAGCTATTGCCTCCGTACGGAGGCGTTGCGCGATCCCAGCCAGAACGCACCCGCCCGCTTTTACGTCGAATCGCAGCCCCAATGGTGGGGGGCATGATTACGGCACCTTTGCTGTCGATGTTTGTCATACCCGCGGCGTACCTGTTGATGCGAAAGCCCCGTCGACAGCGCCGTATCTTCACCCGTTTCCCGTTTTTCAACCGCGTTACCACCAGAGGAGCAGTCGAATGAAAGTCATCGAATTCGTCATCGCTGTCGCGTTGACAGCACCCGCCGGCGCCGTCCTCGCTCAGTCCGGCGAGATGAAGGGAATGGAGATGAAAGGCATGGACATGGATAAAAAGGCGATGTCCAAGGGAGACAAGGCACACACGACGCACCAGGCGGTCGGCGTGGTCAAGAAGGTCGACAGAAAAGACGGCTCCGTTACGCTCGCGCATGAGCCGGTGAAAAGCATGAACTGGCCGGCGATGGTTATGGCCTTCAAGGTGCAGGACAAGGCGATGCTCGAGAAGCTTGCCGTGGATAAAAAGGTTGCTGTGGAGTTCCAGCAGCGCGGCAAGGATCACGTCATCACGAGCGTCAAATGAACGCGGGCGCGTTTATCGCGGCGGGGGCACTGCTGCTGACCGCCTTCGCGGGGTCAGTCTCAGCCGCACCTGCACGCGCCGAGACGGTGCTTCACCACGTGCACGGCCTCGCCTACACGCCCGACGGTAAAAGCCTGATGGTGCCGGCGCATATCGGCCTTGCGGTGTACCGCGACGGCCGCTGGCGCCGTGCCCCGGGGCCGGCCCACGACTTCATGGGCTTCTCGGTCGCACAGAACGCAATCTATACAAGCGGCCATCCTGCGCCGGGCTCCCCGCTCACCAATCCGCTCGGCCTCATGAAAAGCGCCGACGGGGGCGCGACCTGGCAGCCGCTCGGCCTGTCGGGGGAATCGGACTTTCATCTGATGGCCGCAGGATATCGATCGCAAGCGGTCTACGTCATGAACGGGGCGCCCAATTCACGCATGCAGCAGCCCGGGATTTATTTCACGCGCGACGACGGCAAAGCGTGGCAGCGCGCGGCTTCTGTGGGGTTGCCTGAGCGCGTCACGAGCATCGCCGTTCACCCCACGGCATCCGCCAAGGTCGCGGTGGGAACCGTGGAGGGACTCTATCTCTCGGAAGATTCCGGTGCGCGCTTCAAGCGTCTCGGAGAAGCGCTTCCCGTCACCGCAGCAGCCTACGATCACGACGGCAACCATGTCTATTACACGCCGGCGGAAGGGGCCGTGCTGCATCACACAGCGCTAGAGGGCGCTGTGCGAAAAACACTGCCGTTGCCCCGGCTCGGGCGCGATTTCGTGGTCTATATCGCGCAGAACCCCGTGAAGCGGAGCGAGCTCGCGATCGCCACGCGCGAGCGGCACGTGTTTATCTCGGCGGATGGTGGAAAGGCGTGGAAGCAGATCGCGCGCAATGGTGAGGCCATATGAGCGCTGATCTCTGCCCCAGTGACCCACGCACGGCTGCGGGAACACAAGCCCGGTGAAAGCAGCGTCTCCTGAGGATGCGCACATGGCAGATATTGGCGCTCGTGTACGGGATCAGCGTTGCACTCAACTATGGCAGGGGCTCGCGCAGAGTGGTCTCTTCACGCCGGAATCAAACGCGGGGAGCGTATGGGTGCATTGTTTCGTGGCGAGCCTCGGCGATGGCGTGATGGTGCTGCTGTTGTACGCGCTGGTCCGGCTCGCTTCAGGGCGCGGAGACTGGCCCCTACATCCGCGGCTGCAGGATTACGCGATCCTGGCGGTGGCAGGCGTAGTCATGGCGATCGCCGTCGAATGGGTTGCCGTGCAGATGCTTCATACATGGAGCTACGCGCAGGCTATGCCTCGTCTTCTGGGCAGCGAGGTTGGCCTCGTTCCCGTGCTTCAGATGATGTTGTTACCGCCGCTCATATTTCGTATTGCGGCGGCGGTCAACGCTCGTCTCGTACGATGAGGCGTCGGACGCAAGATAGCCACGACACCCTGAGTCTCGGACTTGTGTACTCGCAGCAGTGAAAAGAAGGCGTATTAGCAGGTAGCATGAGCTTCTACGATCGACATATCCTGCCGCGGCTGCTCGACCTCGCCATGAGAAACAGGGAAGTCACACGCTACCGCTCGCAGGTCGTTCCCCAAGCCCGCGGCACGGTGGTCGAGATCGGCATCGGCTCGGGCCTCAACCTGCCCTTCTATGGCGACAATGTCGAACGGCTGTATGGCATCGATCCCTCGGAAGAGTTGCTGCGCATGGCCAGAAAGAAAGCGGATTCCACGAGGTTTCCCGTCGAATTCTCCACGCATTCCGCAGAAGCGCTTCCGCTGGGGAATCACTGCGCCGATACGGTGATCACGACCTTCACGCTCTGCACGATCCCCGATCCGGTCAAGGCGCTGCAGGAAATGAAACGCGTGCTCAAGCCCGGCGGCTCCCTGCTCTTCGCGGAGCATGGTCTCGCGCCGGACGCCTCGGTCAAGCGCTGGCAGCGCCGCCTCAATCCGATCTGGAACAGAATCGCCGGCGGCTGCAATCTCGACCGCAAGATAGACGAGCTGATCGACGCGGCGGGCTTCCGTGTGGTCGAGCTGACGAACGAATACGCGAAAGGACCGCGGCCCATGAGCTACATCTATGCCGGGCGGGCAGCGCCCCCCTCCAGCGCGTGAAGGATAGCTATGCCGGCTGGGACGGTTGCGTGGCCTACAGGCATCCTGGCCCGCTGTTCGATCTCGCCGGCCGGGTCTACAAAAACAAGCCTGCACCGACGAATCTGACCGTGCCGCAGTATCGATCTGCAGGCCCGGTGCGCTGCCGCTTTCGCCGGGTTGGGCAACGTCTCGGCAACGGGACCGGTTGATGCGCAAACAAGCGCTATCGCTGGCCGCTCTCGCGCTGCTCGTCATCGTCGTCTTCGCCGTATGGCAATGGAAGCTGGACTTCTCGTGGCTCGAAGCGTGGATCGAAAACCACGCGCTGCTGGGCGCTGCGGCCTACGTGACCGTCGTCGCGTTGTCGGTCGTGCTGCTGCCCTTCTCCTCGCTACCGTTGCTCCCACTTGCCACGCGTACTTACGGCGTCTGGCTGACCGGGGTCTTGAGCAGCGCCGGCTGGTGGATCGGGTGCCTGATCGCGTTTCAGATCGCCCGTTTGGGCCGCCGCTATCTGGAGCGCGTGACCTCGCTCGAGTCAGTCGATCGTCTGGAGCGCAAAGTGCCGAAGGATGTGAGCTTCAGCGGTATCGTAATCCTGCGCATGATATTCCCCGTCGACCTCGTGAGCTACGCGCTCGGTCTCCTGAAGGGCCTGCGGTTCTCGACATACGCCATCGCATCGTTGGTCGGCATCATTCCTTTCGCGTTCGTGTGGAGCTACGCAGGAGGTGAGCTTGGGCAGGGTGAGTTTCTGTCGTTCGCGCTGGTGGGCACAAGTATGATCGTTGCGGTGCTCGTCGTTCGGCGGCTGTGGCAACGCTCCCGCGCCTCGAGATAAAGAAAGTCCCCGGCTCGACCCTCCAGCGATTGAAACCTTTACGCTTCTCCAGACTCACACGAAAAGGAGGTTAACCCGGATGAATGCATCGGCGGAACGACGAAGACGGAAGAGATGTCCTAGATGAAGATAGTTGCCGGCTTCGCGCACTTGCCACGCCCATGGCAGGTGCTGGCCCTCGTGTACGGGATCGCCGTCGCGCTCAACTATGCTTGGGAGCTCGCGCAGAGCGGTCTCTTCACTGCGGAATCAAACGCGGGGAACATCTGGTGGCATTGCTTCGTGGCGAGTCTCGGGGACGGCGTTATGGTCGTGCTGTTGTTCGGGATAGGCTGGCTCGCCTCCGGGCGCAGGCACTGGTTCGTGCATCCAGGGCTGAAGGGCTACGCGATTCTCGCAGCGGCCGGTGTTTCCATGGCAATCGCTGTCGAGTGGGTGGCTGTGCATATGCTCGATGGCTGGAGTTATGCGCCAGCCATGCCTCGTCTCCCGGGCATCGAGGTCGGTCTCGTTCCCGTGCTCCAGATGGTGCTGTTGCCGCCGCTGATATTTCGTATCGCGGCGGCGGTAGCGGTGCGTCTCGCGAAATTGCCAGTTTGAGAGATAGCAGTTGACCTTCCAGCGACTGGAACCTTTATGCTTTCCCACACTCATACGGACAGAGGTGATCATATGAATGCATCGGCGGAAACGACTAAGACGGGCGAACTGTCCTGGGCAAACACGGTAGGCGGCCTCGCCCGGCACTACCTCGGCGGGCGCCGCGGGCTGATTGTGCTGGCGGTGATTGTCATCGCAGCGGGGCTGTTCCTGAACTGGGGGTGGCTCGCTGCGGCTGGCATCGCTCCCATACTCCTTGCCCTCGCGCCCTGCGCGGCCATGTGCGCTCTCGGCCTGTGCATGAACAAGATGGGCGGCAAGTCCTGTTCGAGCGAATCGCCCTCCGCGAGTAATGACAGCAAGCCCATCGTGTCCTCAGCGGCGAGCGGCAACGAGACGAAAGCCTAGTTTTATTTAACGGCCGTAGCTTACGGCACAACTACGAAGGAGTTTGATATGCGCAAGAACTGGAAAATCGCACTTACGACGACGGCCGTGCTCACCGCGCTCGGGGCCGGCTCTACTCTCTATGCCCAGAGTAAACCGGACACGCCGCACAGCGGCAGCAACATGATGCAAGGCGGCCAGGGCGATATGTCCGGCATGATGAACATGATGGGGCAGATGGGGCAGATGAGCCAGATGATGGAAGGCTGCAACACCATGATGAAGACCATGAATCAGCAGCGGGGTCCGGAGACGCCGAACGACCAGAAGAAACCGGCGCAGCAAGGTTGATTCCGTTTCGGGTCCGGTTGGGCGACAGGATCCGAGACCTCTGCACATCGGCAGGACGGCACGAGCGGTCATGAACATCGGAACGGTTGCCGAACAGTCGGGCGTACAGCCGAAGACGATTCGCTACTTCAACGTAGAACCAACGTTCCATATTCTCAAGCCGGCGCTCAGCTTGGCCTGGGCGCCGACTTGACACTGATCAGCAGCTTGCCGTGCGTGCTTCGCCCGGCGAGCGCGCGATGAGCCGCTGCCGCCTCGGCGAGCGGATACACGTGGTGAATAGTTACCTTCA
>JBKJPI010000216.1:0-4405 GCA_046595235.1 Burkholderiales bacterium
GTCGACGCCATATGCGCTCACGAGGTGCCGCGCCACCGATTCGGCACGTCGCTCTGACAAGCGTTTGTTGAGATCGGCGGAGCCACGAGCGTCAGTGTGACCTTCAATCACGATCTCACCGGAGTTGAGCTTGCCATTGCGGGAAGCGAGCACTTTGCCGAGACTGTCGAGCTGCGCGCGTCCTTGCGGCGTGAGATCGGCTGAGCCGGTCGCGAACTTAACGTCCATGCCAATCGATCGCTCAGAATTTGGGCGCACCGCGAGGCATTGATATTTGGTGTTCTCGCACTCCGATTCGGGAAAAAGGAAGCTCGTTACCTGCTCAGTGGATGGAGATGCCTGACCCACTGAAATCGTTTCACGCTCAGCGGCCATCGTCGTTGTAACAGAGAAGAGCCCGACAACAATCCCACCGACAGCTGCATATCGAAACTTCATATCCCACCCCCGTAATTTTCCTGCTAAGTCAGTTTGCCTTACGCACCAGCTCTACCCGGCGATTCACTTCGCTATCCGGGCGCGACCCTTCCACTAGTTGCTCTTTGCCGCGGCCAATCGGCTTCAACATGGCGGGATCGACCTTATGCGCGCTTATCAAATGTTCAACAACTGCCTTCGCCCGCTGCTCGGAGAGTTTCTTGTTAAGGTCACTGCTACCGCGCGCGTCTGTATGGCCTTCAATGACAATTTCGCCCGGGCTAAGCTTTCCACTGCGAGACGCCAACACTTTTCCGATAGGTTCCAGTTGCGCGCGTGCGGCCTGGGTAATTTCGGCTGAGTTGCTGGGAAATCTCACCTCCACCCCAACCGACCGTTCCGCACTGGGTCTGACCGCCATACATTGATACGCCAGGCTCTCGCACTGTGCTTCCGGGAACAGAAAGTCGGTGATCGCGGAGGCCTCAGGTGTTCCACTGCCAAACGTCAGCGTTTGACGGTCCGCCGCACCGACAGAAAAGGAAACCGCCACCATCAAGCTACCGATCAGTAAATTGCGGCGGCATTTCATGGACGGCCTCCCATAAGCATTTGTTGCGCATGTAGTTTTTAGCAAGTAGGACCCAAGGTGTCAATAGGACCAAGGGCTTAACAGTTCCTTAACAGTTCAACACAGAAGCGTTGGGGTAAACTCGCTTTCGACTCAAGCATATGCCCGATCGCGACGAGGAGAGCCATGTCCGCGCTATCCACAATCAGCCTCGCCCCACAGCGTCGATGCTTCGTAGGTTTCTTCTCGCTTGGCGCGCTATTGCTCCCCGGCGTAGCGCTCGCTGATTTCGAGGAGGTGCGAATCCTCCGTACAGAGCCGATCCAGGTTCAAACCTGCCCGCCACCGGGCCAAGTGTTACAGGCACCCCCGCCCCCTCAACAACAGCCGGCCCCTCCGAGTTCTGGAGTCACCGGAAGGGAAGTTCTTGGCGGCGTAGCGGGCGCGGCCGTCGGCGGCCTGCTGGGTAATCAGATTGGCCGGGGCTCAGGCCGTACGGCTGCAACCGTAGCAGGGGCGGGCGTCGGAGCCTTTGCAGGCTATAAGCTCGCGGAAGAGAAGCCCGCCGCGGCGTTGCCACCGCCCCCACCGCAGAGTCAGGCAGCACCGCCGGCGTGCATGCTGGCGACCCAATACAAAGTCTTTTACGCGAGGCCCAACGGGCTGGAGGGCGATGTGTTGATGTCGTCTCCACCCACGGGCGCGGCGCTCATGATCAATTTCTGTGGGGATCGGCCTTGCAATTGACGGGGAGGTTCGCGTAACTTCTGATCAACTTGCCGTAACGTGTTGGACGAAGTGATAATGTGCGCTTTGAGCTTTCGGAGATGGGTATGAAAAAGCTGACGATGGCTTTCATCTCACTGAGTGCGCTGGGCGGTTGCGCGTGGCAGCCGTTAACCCTCATCGACTTCGACCGGGTGCGGGAAGTCCTTCTCATCGCGCCCGGAGGTCCGGTCGTCCTGCAGCCAAGCACAGAGCTGGCAGCCCCGCCCCCAAGCCCGGCACCCCTGCAGGCCGATTCCGGAGTCGGCGACCCCACGTTCCGAATTCACCAGGCGCAGGCATTGCGAGGCGATAAGGAAGCGGCCTACCAGGTTGCTCTGATGTTCCGGGATGGTTCTAACGGCGTTCCGCGCGATGAAAGCCGGATGCTTCGATGGCTGCGCCATGCGTCGGAACTGGATAATGGAATGGCCAGCTACCAGCTATACCTGCACTTTCTTGCGCGCGGGTTGGATCGCGATGCCGTGCGATTTGAAAACCGTGCACTTCGGCAAGGGTTCGTGCCCCCGCCACGTCTCGACGCCCGTCGCGGCTAAGTACCCTACGGTCTCAGCGCCCGCGTTACGCCTTGCACCACACTGCAAGCGCGGAGTAGTTATCCTGGCCCGCATGCCCTCGGGCGAGCACCCGACTTTCGAGAGTTCGTAGCCATTCTTCGGCTGACGCAGACTCGCCAAGCGTCTCCTGCATTTCGTTTTCTTCGACGTATTCCCAAAGCCCGTCACTGCACATCAGGAATTTATCCTGGCTCTGGATTGGGAAAGGCACTCTTTCCACGGCCGGCTCGAATCCGTCGCGATCTCCCAGCGCATTGAGCAGCTTACTGCGGTCCGGCGACGTCCGAAGCTCGTGCGGCTGAAGGTAACCGGCATCGACCATGCTTTGCACCACGCTATGGTCACGCGTCTGGGCGACGATCTGCGCTTGTCGAAAGCAGTACAACCGCGAATCTCCCAAATGCCCCCACGATGCCAGGTGGTTCTCGAAGTCCACAGCAAGGACCACGACGGTGGCGCGCATTTCTGCTAGCTTTTGGTCGGAAGTCTGCCCTACGACGAGCGCTTCATTCGCACAGCGCATGGCGGCCTCGACTGCAGCTGCACTGCAATCCGGCCGGTCGCGAAACCATCCCAGCGTTTCCTGCACCACGAGCTTTGAGGCGACGTCGCCCCCGCCATGCCCCCCGGCTCCGTCCGCGAGTACGCAATAACAGACGCCCGGCCCAGGCCAGTAACCGCACGCATCTTCATTGACCGAACGGCCTCCCGTTCGGGATAACACTGCTATTTCCAGCTCCATTGATCTCACGCTACCGCTTTGCGGCGTCGTCTTGTTCAAGTTTGTCGATTTGCGCTTCGTATGCTCTCAAGAACGCTTTACCGAAGAGCGTGTGGAAGTCATCTTCTGCGTCTTTCGATATCTCGCGGTAAAGCTGTGCGTACAACTCCCACAGCTTTGCCTTCCGCGTCGAGGGCACCAACGCATTGAGAACACCTTTTGCCGCCAGCCGCTGCTCGAGCTGAGCCGGGTCGAAACGACTCAACACCCCTTCAAGCGCAGCCCGCATGCCGGCCATGACGCCGAACTGATGCGACCGCAAGTCGTTATAAGCGTCGCGAACAGCCTTTGCGGGGGCCATGAACTCGCGACCATGAGGCGTCAAAAGATGGTTCAGCGCGGTTTCTACCGAGGGAGAAAACTTCAGTGGATTATTTTCGCGCGTGACGATTACTGTTGCCTGCGCACGCACTTCGCGCTTCGTCAGGGATCGTGCCAGCAGAAGGTCCAACGTTCCGCTGATTGATTCGCGCAAGAGTAGCCCGAGCAAATTCATGAGCTCGGGCGTCATGCCATCCGTGAGATTCAAATCCGGCACGCCCGCTCCCGAAAGGAATGCCCGAAGGAGTGCATCAGGCCGCTGTTCGGGCCGCGTTTCTGGCGGAGTGTGCGGGGGCAGCGTTCGCGACGCGGGTGAATGATCCCTGTGCGGCGCATGCTCTTCAGGACGCTCGGCACGTGGCACGGGCGCCACCCGCTTGGGAGAGGGAAGGACGACAGACTTGATCTCGCCGTCTGCAGCGGACGACGGCGACTGATCCCATGACACGACAATGGGACTCGGCGACGCTGTGCGTTCCTCCGGTATCGGGCGGGATGGCGCCGCAGGCTCTTGAGCCGGCGGCGCCTGCCTTACCTGCGGCGGGCGGAATGCGGCCGACAACATCGGGGCGTCGTCACGTTGGGTTGGCGGCCGCTGCGGCACTCGAGGCGCAAACGGCGCAAGCGGGTCCTGGCTAAGAGCGCCCAAGTGCTGATCATCCATCGGCCCCAGCGGACCCGCAGGCGCGAGCGGATCCCAGTTGCTCGGCCCTTTCAGTGCAAAAAGCTCATCTACGCTCGGATTCAAGGATGAGCCCACGTCCACGTCCGGCAGCGGCTGGGATGGCGCTGATGCCTGCGGCATCAGATCGGCAAACGGATCGAAGTCCTGCGGGATGACGCCCGGAATCGCGGCGGACGCCGCATTCACCAGCGGGCGGGGGTTTGCAAACAGGTCATCGAACGGGTCGCGTTCCCGCTGCGGCGAGGGGACGGTGCGCTGTGGCGGGTTGTGCTCGATGGGGCCCGGCC
>JBKJPI010000564.1:0-3196 GCA_046595235.1 Burkholderiales bacterium
GCTTTTCCAGGCTGAAGGGTTCCTGCGGCAGCACGCGATCTGACGGTGGAGGCTTGGGGCTTGCCTTCGCGGTGCCGCGGTCGGCGCCGATGAAGCCGCCGAGATCCTTCAGATCGAGGTTGCGCGATACCAGGTCGGCCGTGATGAACTGCGGCTTCTTCCCAAGGTCGACCGAGAAATCGCCGGCAAGATCACTATTGCCGACGCGGCCGGCAAACTTGCGGAACGTCCAGCTATCGCCCTTGTGGTTCAAGTGTCCGGAGAGCTTGTAGGGCGGCGTCGGCGGTAGCGGCACGCCGAGCAGCGGAAAGAGCTGCGCGAGATCCGCCCCTTCGAGCTCGAACTGTACGTCCTCGCCTTTCAGGTGCAGCGGATCCATCAGCGCACCGTTGGCGCGAGCGCGCGTGCTGCCTACTACCGCGCGCAACCGGATCGGATAAGGGTTTTCAGCTGAGCTCAATGCGAGCACGCTGCCGATCACACCGTCGATCGACCCTTGCAGCCCTTTTACGCGTCCGCGCCCGGCAACGCTCAGCATGCCCGCATCTTTCTGATCCGCTGGAACGCTGGAAACTTCAGTCGCGAAGTCGGTCTTGATCGCGGGGTCGCGATAGACGATGTGGCCACGATCTATACGCAGCGCGCCGATTGCCGGTGGGTCACTCGACTCGTCTTTCTTGTCGAACGTCCAGTTGTTCGCGCCGTCGGCATTCTTCTCGAGCACCACGCGCGCCTGGGTTACGTTGAGCTCCGGCAGCACAACACGCCCTTTGAACAGCGCGCGTGCATCGACGGTGAAATCGAGCCGTTCGACCTGCGCCATGGTCGGGTCCTTCGACCACGGTGCATTGCCGAAGACGAGGCCGTCCACGGTAATGCGCGGGATCCACCCCAGCCGCACGTCGAGATCGCCGTTGATTGCGAAGCTTCGTCCGGTCGCCTGCTCGACCCGTTTGGCGATGGGCCCTCGCAGCATGTTCCACTCGAATAGGTAAACGGCCAGCGCAATGAGGGCTGCAAACACCCCAAGGCCGCCAAGCCAGCGTTTCTGTGTGCGAGACATGTGGGTTTTGTCGCTCTATTGGTACAACAATGGCATGGGGATACAAGATGCGTGCACGTTAGACTGAGTACCCCGGACCGGGTTCGGCCAAATGATGCCGATTAATGCGGACCAGGTATGCGCGTTTCTCTTATAACCCTGCCACAAAGCACCCCTTATGCCTGATACCCAGAGGTTGCATAAACGCCCGGAACCGGTCGAGGTGGCGGCATGGGCGCTGATGGCCATCGCCCTCGTCCTCGTTCTGCGCCTGCACCTCCTGAGCGCCCTGCTGGCCGGGCTGCTCGTCTATGCCCTGGTGCACATGATGGCGCCGGTGCTGCAGCGGCGCTTTTTCGGACGCCGCCCGCGGATAGTGGCAGTGGCCATTCTGTCGATTGTCATTATCGGGCTCATCACGGCCGGCGTTATCGGCATCCTCGCATTCATGCGCAGCGACGCCGGAAGCCTCGCCGGGCTCGTGCGCAAGATGGCGGAAATCATCGAGCGCGCGCGCGTGGCGTTGCCCGCGTGGCTCGTGGATTACCTGCCGGAAGGCGCGGACGAAGTGCGGGCGTCGCTGACGCACTGGCTGCGCGATCACGCGGGCGTGCTGCGGCTGGCCGGCGCCGAAACCGCACGCGTGCTCGCCCACGTGCTGATAGGGATGATCATCGGCGCCATGCTGGCACTGAGCGAGGCGGTGGACGGCACTTCGCAGCGGCCGCTCGCGCACGCCCTGTCGGTGCAGGCGGCGCAACTCGGTGATTCGTTTCGCAGGGTGGTTTTCGCGCAGGTGCGTATCTCGCTGCTCAACACGATCTTTACCGCGGTGTATCTGGCCGTCGTGCTGCCGCTGCTGGGCGTAACCCTGCCGCTCACGAAGACAATGATCGCGATCACGTTCATCGCCGGGCTGCTGCCGGTGATCGGCAACCTCATCTCGAATACGGTCATCGTCATCGTGAGCCTCGCTTTCTCGATTTATGTGGCGGTGGCGTCGCTGGTGTTTCTGGTCGTCATTCACAAGCTCGAATATTTTCTCAACGCGAAGATCATCGGCTCGCGCATCCAGTGCAGCGCATGGGAGCTTCTCATCGCAATGGTCGCGATGGAGGCGGCGTTCGGTATCGCCGGCGTGGTGGCGGCGCCGATCTATTACGCCTACGTCAAGGCAGAGCTCGCCGAGCGCGGGCTCGTCTGACCGTTCCAAACTGCATAATTTGCCGTGTGCCCGTCGCCTATGTACGACAAAACTCAGGTATGACAAGCACTTGTCAACTGAACCTCCGGAGGGCCGTTGATGAGCCACGGGCTCGACAGCCGTACTCTTTACCTACCTCCGAGGAGCTCTACAGTGCAAAAAAATATCATTGCCACCGCCGTTGCCGCCGCAGTGCTCGGCTTTACTTCGCTCACCGTCGGCGCTGCCGACGAAATGAAGGCGAAGGTCGACACCAAGGCCGAAGTCAAAGCCGACAGCAAAGCAGCAGTAAAGGCCGATGCAAAGGTGGACACCAAAGCCGCCAAGGCCGACGTGAAAGCCGATGCGAAAGCCGCCAAGGCCGACGTGAAAGCCGACGTGAAGAGCGACAAAGCCGAGATCAAAGCCGACACGAAATCGCCGAAGGCCGAGATCAAGGGCGACAACAAGTCCCCGAAGGCCGAGATCAAGAGCGACAACAAGTCCCCGAAGGCCGAGATCAAGGGTGACAACAAGTCCCCGAAGGCCGAGATCAAGGGTGACAACAAGTCAGCGAAAGCCGAGATCAAAGGCGACAACAAATCGGCCAAAGCAGAAATGAAAGCCGACGCGAAAGCCGCAAAAGCCGGCGCGACCACCGAAGCCACGGCCAAGTAATCAGCAGTCGGTCTGAGCGGTCGGAAGGGCAGGGGGTAACCCTTGCCCTTTTCTTATGCTCGGACGGCCTGCTCAAGCGCTCGAGGATGTACTGCCACCGTCGAAGAGCGCACTACTATCGCCCGGCGCTGGTTGGAGCGCTAAGCAACCGGCTTCGAGACGAACCCGTAACGCATGTTGGTCCTGCCCGGGCCTTCCTTCTCGTAGGTGACTTTCGCCAGCGCGATGCGGTCGGTGGCAAGCTCCGCGCGGCGCGCCATGTCGTACTTGTAAAGTCTCGCCGAGTTCTCGCC
>JBKJPI010000684.1:0-5546 GCA_046595235.1 Burkholderiales bacterium
GCTTTTCCACCGACAACTCGCCCGTCTCGGCTCTCATCTGCTCCTCGACGAGCCCCGAAAGCGTGGCGAGTAGCGGTGATTGGGTTGTAAGCATTGATCCCAACTCCTTGTGAACGAAGCTGACTTATCGAATACGGCCAGCAAGAGATTCGTGACGAGTAAAACGATCAAGTAATACGATTCCACTCTATCCTTCGATTAAACCGCTTTCCCGCGGCCTCAACCGTGCGGTATCGCGCTTAGCGCACCGACGAGCACGGCGACCTTAACCGTCGCACCCTCGCGGACGTGACCTCGAACGCACGTACAACCGGCGAGCCAGGCTCGCGGTATGCGCGGTGGCGCACAGAGCGCAGCGCGTGTCGCGTTGATAGCTGGTGTAGGTCAGTGCGAACAGTCCATCAACAAGGAGGCTGACCACAATAGAGACAGCGCGGCCGAGACCCGGTTGTCCTTCGTTCCCTTGGACGTATTGCCCCGTCCGGCCCATGCGGTGCCCTGTCGCCGTGTTAGCGAGCCCACCGAGAAGCTATTGTCAGCAATCCCAGGCAATGGTTTGAGCCACGTCAGGTGTTCCTGGGCATGGGGCGTCACTAAAGTCGAGACAGCGCATTCGCCGACTGACACGCCCTGATCGTCGCAATCGATGTTTAACCGCCACGCGCGGGATAGCGCAGCTTGCGCGGAAGCTGGTTCTGAGTGCAGCGGTAGAGGTTACGGAACTCGGTGCGCGGATGCGAGCAACGGATCCTCGTTCGCCGCGAATGCGGCCAGGATGCTTTGCCAGTCGGCTTCCGCGAGGCAGGCGTTCGCCCGCGCGAGCAAGTCTTCCTCCTTGCGCATGTGCTCTCTAAGCATGGCGGCATACGTGTCTACACAATTGGCGCTCCTTAACTCAACCTCGCTTGATCCAGATCAAATAATTGTTTCACCGCTTCGCTATAGTGGCCATACGGTCGAAGTATCGATCGCCCACCGCAGCATGGCGAGTACCACTTAAAACAAGGAGAAGCAAAATGTTACGCAAGATTTCAGTCGCAGTTATCAGCTCCATGTTGTTGACGGGGGTGGCGGCTGCCGCCGCGCAGCCTTCATCCGTGGATGAATCCCATCCGGGAATGGTAGGGGGCAAGGGCATGCCGTCGATGGAAGGCGGGCGCGCCAGCAAGGGACCGCCATCCGGGGCGCGAGACACGAAGGGGCCTGCGTCGGTCGATGAGTCACATCCGGGAATGGCAGGGGGCAAGGGCATGCCGTCGATGGAAGGCGGGCGCGCCAGCAAGCGCAATTCGCAGTCCGGGCAAGATGTCAAAACCGTTGAGCTGAAGAACGACGCGACCCTGTATATCTACAAAGACGGGAAGATGGCAATGGAAGATCGCCAAGGTCGAGCGATGTCCATGAAGAATGGAACCCGAATGGAAACCAAGAAAGGCGATGTAATCATGATGAGGGGCAACGAGCTCTGGCGCCGTTACGACCCGACACGTAGCGTATCGGATTGAGTCAACCCGAACATCCGGGCGGTCACGGCAGTCCCGATGTTCGGTTCAAAACCACAACCCAAGCGTGCACACGAGCCCGCTGTATGACGGAATTGTAATGTTGGCGTCATCCCCCGAGCACCGCCGGCGGTTTAGACTGAATGCACCATTGGGACAATTTGATCGATCGCTGTAAACAGCGAGTCACCATCAAGGAGATACACATGTTACGAAAACTTTCGATTCGCCAACTTTCCGCCGCGTTCGGCGGAGCCCTGCTGCTCACGGGCGTCGCAACTGCACAGACCACGTCCACCTTTCCCTCATCCGTCAACGAATCGGGACCGAACTACCCGGCAGCAAGCGATGGTCGCATTTACAACCCCTTTGGGCGCTTCAGCGGCGGCCGCCGTGGGCAAGCGCAAGAGCCATCGCAAGTGGATGAGAGCCATCCCGGCCACACGTCAGGCCAGGCGATGCCGAGTATGCAAGGCGGTCGGGGTGCTACCGGCGTGACAGGTGCTACCGGCGTGACAGGTGCCACCGGCGGTGAGGTACGTACACCATCAGGTGTAGACGAGTCCCACCCGGGCCACACCGGCGGACAGTCTATGCCTAGCATGGGCTTCGGCCGCTAGTCCAGTGACGCCAGTATCAACCGGTGACGTGGGAAAGCTCACCGTGTCGCTGAGCACGCGAAGTTGCGATATGTAGCTGGACGGCTCAGTCTCGACAGGAGAGATCCCATGCCCAAGGTCGTTAAGACTGCCGTAGAGCTGAGGCATTTGATCCAGATCAACATCGGCCGCCCTTATACGTCGTAGCTTTGCTCCATGAACCGCTTTGCCATAGCTGCCTCTTGTCTATTTGCGGACAACGGGAGAGTTCGCGACCAAGCTGTTGCACATGCGTATGCATATGAAACTCCCCGCTGAGTTTGCTAAGGGTTGCACCTCGCCCAGGAACAGGCGCCGCTACGCCGCAGTGCTCGTCGCTGCCTGGGCAGTGTTCTGGCTCGTCCTCGTGGGCCAGCCGTACTGTGAGGTAGTTGCGCTGACGGCGGGTCATACGAAATCGCAGAGCACATCTGACGCGTCTCATCTCACCGCCCTCGCTCATCCAGACGGTGGTGGCACGGACAGCAACCCCGATTGTCCGGAAGTAACCGCCCTGCCTGCGGACGCCATCCATTCGACCGCCGCGACGGTGGATCGGCCGCTCGTCGCATCACTTGCTTCGGCTGTTCTTACGTTGACCCCGACACGCGACGCCGATTCGCTGCAACGCGAGCTCTACGGTAGCTGGTCGGTAGCATGAGCGCCGCCGTCTGGCCGGGCTTCAAGCCGCGCCGAACCAGAGCGGCCGCGATTCCCCGCGCCCGCTCGTCGAGCTCGCCGTAGCTCACACGCGCTCGCCGCCCGCATCGTCGATCAGCACGGCGTGTTGCCGCGCCGGATGGCGTGCGACGTGCCAGTCGAGCACATCGACGAGAGTTGCCGCGCCGTCCGGCGTTTCCGTCTCGGTTTCCGGCACGGCTGCCCGTTGCGCGGGCGCCATTGCGATCGGGCGCGAGGACGCACCGGCGAGAAGCTCGCGCAACAGATCGCGCGGCGTTTCCGCCGCAGCCATGATCTCCTCGAAAAGTCCTATGCCCAGGCGGCGCTCGATGCGCATGACCAGCTCCATGCGCGCGAGACTGTCGAAACCGATGTCGCGATCGAATGCGCTGTCGAGGGTTGCGCGCGCCGCTTCGCGCCGGTTCGGATGTAACTCGGTGGCGACCTCGCGCACGATGCTGAGCAGCTCATCGGCCATTGCCTGCGTGTTCGCCATGATTCTTTCAGCCTGAAAATCGTTCAGCACTCTGCCAGCACGGCGAACGGGCGCATCACGAATGCATGCCGTTCGCGCGCCTGCGGCGAGGGCGAGCACAGCACTCGCCAGGATACGGGGAATCGCCGGCGTCAGCCGAACTGGGCGAGCGCGAACAGCGCGAGCGCGGCGCCCTGCGATCCGACGCGCGCGACCACCGTCCGCTGCTCCGGTGCCCGATTTCACGTTGGTCGCCATCGCGGCAACACCTGCGATGATCGAGACGAGCCGCGAGCGCCGCCGCCAGCACGAACAGCGTAAGCATCGACATGGAAATCTCCTCGTCCGGTCACAGCGGCACTCAGAATAGTGCAAACGCCCTTCGCTCCTGCTTGAGCCAGATCAAAGAACACGCTCGCAGGCAGCAGGATAATCGCGAATTAGAATTCTTTACCGGCACGCGGCGCTGCCGTCGGCCACCCAACGTCTTTGTCGGAGGTGGATGTATGCCCAGGTCGGAGCGTTCCCGCCCCCGCGTGCTCCTGGCATCGGTGTTCCGCCCGTTCGCGGGCGACGACGAGTTCAGCAGCCGCGCGATCACCCCGCTCGAGCTCTATCACAATCAGATCACGCGCGCGCAGGGACCGTGCTCGCTGCGGATGCATCACCGCTCGTGGGGCATCATGCTGATCCAGGAGAACATCCGTGTTCCATCAACGCTGCTCGACTTCCCCACGCGCGAACGGTTCGTCGATGAGCTGAAGACCCATCACTACGACATCGTCGGGATTTCCGGCATCATCGTACACGTCGGCAAAGTGCGCGAGATGTGCCGGCTCGCGCGGGAGCATTCGCCGAAATCGACCATTGTCGTCGTCGGTCACGTGGCGGCAATTCCCGGGGTCGAGCGGATGCTCGACCCCGATCATATCGTCAAGGGCGAAGGCGTCCGCTGGTTCCGCGAGTTCCTCGGCGAGGAGGTCGACACGCCGATCTCGCACCCGGTGATTCCATCGTCGTTCGGCTTCAGGCTGATGGGCCCCAAGACGCCGCGCGGCGGCGGCGTTCCGGCCGCGACGATCATCCCCTCGGTCGGCTGTCCGATGGGCTGCAATTTCTGCACGACCTCTGCTTTCTTCGGCGGCAAGGGCCGCTTCGTCAACTTTTACGAAACCGGAAAGCAGTTGTTCGACGTCATGTGCAGCGTTGAACGGCAGCTGAAGGTCGGTACGTTCTTCATGACGGACGAGAACTTCCTGCTGTACAAGAGGCGCGCGCTCGAGCTGCTCGGCGAGATGAAGAAGCACGGCAAGGTCTGGTCGATGTACGTCTTCTCGTCGGCGAACGCCCTTCGCAAGTACGAGATCCGGCTGCTCGTCGAGCTGGGCGTGTCGTGGGTTGTGTCGTGTGTCGCGCGGTGCGGTCACGAATTCGGGACGGGGAAGATGAAAAATCGATGGGCGGTTCTCATGCTAGTCGCCGCGGCGCTCCCCGCGCACGGAGCAGAA
This sequence comes from Burkholderiales bacterium, assembly GCA_046595235.1. Lineage (GTDB taxonomy): Bacteria > Pseudomonadota > Gammaproteobacteria > Burkholderiales > SG8-41 > JAQGMV01. The sequence continues at coordinate 4,805 of JBKJPI010000684.1, forward strand.
TCGCTGCGCGATGCGGTCGAGCGCGCATGGCTGCGCCAGCCCGCGGCCCAGGCGCAGCCCGCGCGTGTGGAAGAGCTCGACGCGCGGCGCGCGGCCGCGCAGGCCGCGTTTCCCGAGCCGCCGAGCATGCGCGTCGGCAATCGCAACGACCGCCTGAATCGCAATCACGGCAGCGACGAGTGGGAAGCGGAGATCGCCCTCCCGCTCTGGCTGCCGGGCGAGCGCGGGCGCCGCTCGGCCGTCGTGGCCGCGGAGGGCGATCAGTACGGGACATCGCTCACGGCCGCCAAGCTCGCGACCGCCGGCGAAGTGCGCGAAGCCTACTGGCAGGCGCGGCTCGCCGGGAATGAGCGCACCGTGGCGCGGCGCAGGATCGAAGTCGCGGCGGCGCTGGCTTCGGACGTGGAGCGCCGCGTGAAGGCCGGAGATCTCGCGCGCGTGGATTTGAACCAGGCGCGCGGCGACGAGGCCGGCGCGCAAGCCGCGCTCGCCGAAGCCGAAGTCAAGGCATACAAAGCCTATCGGCTCTTCGAGCTTCTCACGACGCTGACCGTGCTGCCCGCCGGCGGCGAAAGTCCCGCGGGGAGCGCCGCGCTCGAAACGCATCCGCGGCTCATCGAGGCGCAGCGCGCCGTCGCGACGGCACAGGCGAAGCTCACGCAGATCGGACAGCAAAGGCGCGACAATCCGGAGCTCGAGCTTGGCGTGAGGCGCGAGCGCGGCGGCTTCGATGACCCGTACC
>JBKJPI010000696.1:0-7415 GCA_046595235.1 Burkholderiales bacterium
CCGACGAACAAAGCGGGTATCGACGTCGGTCACGGTGACGTGCTCATATCCGCGATCACCTCGTGCACCAATACGTCAAACCCCGGCGTCCTGCTAGCGGCAGGGCTGCTCGCAAAAAAAGCGATCGACAAGGGGCTCAAAGTGCCTGAGCGCGTGAAGACTTCGCTCGGGCCTGGTTCGCTTGCGGTGACCGAATACCTGAAGAATTCCGGATTGCTTCCTCACCTCGAGACACTGGGCTACTACGTTGCCGGTTATGGTTGCACGACATGCATCGGAAACTCGGGTCCGCTCGATTCGGACATCGAAGAAGCTGTTACAAAGAACGATATCGTTGGGGCCGCGGTGCTTTCAGGCAATCGCAACTTCGAAGCGCGCATCCACCAGTCGATCCGCGCGAACTTCCTGATGAGCCCGCCGCTCGTCGTCGCATTCGGTCTCGCCGGCACCGTCAACATCGACATGTCGAAGGATCCGATCGGCAAAGGCAAAGGCGGCGAGCCTGTCTATCTCCGCGACATCTGGCCGACGCAGGAGGAAGTCGCGGAAGTCATGAAATTCGCGACCGATCCCGAGATGTTCAAGAAAGTGTTCTCCGCGTTCAAGGAAGGCAATCCGTTGTGGGACGAGATCCCCGCGGCCGTGGGCTCCGTCTATCGCTGGCAGCAGGCGTCGACCTACGTGCGGCTGCCGCCGTATTTCGACGGCTTCGGCATGCAGCACGAGAAGATGGCGGCTGTTACGGGCGCCCGCGTCCTCGGTATCTTCGGCGATTCGATCACGACCGACCACATCAGCCCGGCCGGCGGTATCCGACCGAGCTCGCCCGCAGGAAAGTACCTGCAGGAAAACGGCGTTGCAGTGAGTGACTTCAACACTTACGGCGCGCGCCGCGGCAATCATGAAGTCATGATGCGTGGCACATTCGCCAACGTTCGTATCAAGAACCTGATGCTGCCGGGCACCGAGGGCGGCATCACGATTCACCAGCCATCGGGTGAACAGATGCCGATCTACGAAGCCGCCATGCGGTACAAGAAAGACAACGTGCCGTCAGTCGTATTCGGGGGCGACGAATACGGTCAGGGCTCTTCGCGCGACTGGGCTGCCAAAGGCCCGCAGCTCCTCGGCGTCAAGGCAGTGATCGTTCGCAACTTCGAGCGCATTCACCGCGCGAACCTCGTCTTCATGGGCGTACTGCCGCTGCAGTTCCAGAGCGGTGCGAGCGCACAATCCCTCAAGATCGACGGCAGCGAGACCATCGACATTCGCGGCATCGAGCAAGGCATCACACCGATGCAGGACGTCACAATGGTGATCACGCGCAAGGACGGCAAGCGTGAAGAAGTGCCCCTCTGCCTCCGCATCGATACGCCGATCGAAGTGGACTACTACCAGCACGGCGGGATCCTGCCCTATGTGCTGCGGGAACTGCTGACCGCGGCGTAGCCGCGCGGCCAGCCCCGCAGGTAACGGGCAGCTCCCGCCTCGGGCGCGGTAACGTACAGAGGGGAACCGAGGTTCCCCTGCCGCAGCGATACTGCCTTGCGGGCGACGCGTCGCCCGCAGCTGCGGCTCGGTGGACGCACAGAGGAAAACCAAGGTTTCCCTCCGTAGCCTCCTTTCCTTTTAGTTAGCTGTGCTCGTTTAAGTGCGGACTCCATGGTGAGCAGCGATGTGATCGAAAGGCTGGCTGCAATCGTCGGTCCGCAGGGCCTTCTCACGGACCCGAAGGATGTCGAGCCGTACGTGCTCGACTGGCGCGGAATCTACCGCGGCGAAACAGCTGCGGTGGTACGGCCCGCCAACAGCGAAGAAGTCGCCGCCGTCGTTAGGCTGTGCGGGGAAACAGGGACGCCGGTCGTCCCGCAGGGCGGCAACACGGGGATGTGCATGGCGTCGGTGCCGCGCGCCGGTCGCGGTGAGATCGTTCTTTCGCTTGCGCGCCTTAACCGTGTTCGCGATGTCGATCCGCTCAACAACACGATCACCGTCGAAGCGGGTGTCGTCCTGGAAACGATTCAGAACGCCGCCCGTAACGTCGACCGCCTCTTCCCGCTCAGTCTCGGCGCGCAGGGGAGCTGCATGATCGGTGGCAATCTTTCGACCAACGCAGGTGGCGTTAACGTGCTGCGTTATGGCAACACCCGCGATCTCGTTCTGGGTCTCGAAGTGGTGCTGCCGGACGGGCGCATCTGGGACGGGCTTCGGGGCCTGCGTAAAGACAACACGGGGTACGACCTGAAGCACCTTTTCGTTGGCGCGGAAGGGACGCTAGGAATCATTACGACTGCGGTGCTCAAGCTTTTTCCCAGGCCAAGCTCAACGGCGCTCGCGTGGAGCGCGGTGAAAAGCGCCGAGGCGGCGCTCGAGCTGCTGGCACTTCTCCGCCAGCACAGCGGAGATCGAATCAACGCTTTCGAGCTGATCTCGCGCGATTGTCTCGACCTCGTTCTGCGGCACATCCCCGGGACACGAGACCCGCTCGTTGCGGCGCACGCGTGGTACGTGCTTACGGAGCTTGCGGATTCACAGCCCGGAGACACCTTACGTACGCAGCTCGAGGATGCGCTTGCAGCCGCGATGGACGCAGGTCTCGTCGTCGATGCGACCATTGCCGAAAGCGGCGCACAAGCAGAGGCGCTCTGGCATATCCGCGAATCGATTCCGGAAGCTGCGCGTGGCGAATCCGGCATGCTCTACCGCCACGACGTATCGGTGGCAGTGAGCGCGATACCCGAATTCATCCGGACAGCAGGTCCTGCACTCGATGCAAGATTTCCCGGCGCACGCGTGATCTGCTTCGGCCATCTCGGTGACGGCAATCTTCACTACAACGCCTTTATCCCGGGCCGCGCCCGCGCAGACGCAGCAGCGCGTGAAGCCCATGACGTCACCGATCTGATTTACGATCTGGTGGCGCGCTACGGCGGGAGCTTCAGCGCGGAGCACGGGGTCGGACTTGCCAAGGTGCAGGAACTCGAACGCTACAAGAGCGATGTCGAGCTTGATCTCATGCATGCGATCAAGAAGACGCTCGACCCCCGGGGGCTGATGAATCCCGGCAAGGTCTTGCGGAGCGGAACTTAGCGCGCCCGCAGTGCCCTAAGGAACTGACTGAACGGAGGCTTGAGAATGGCTGAGAAGATCACGAAGAGCGAAGCCGAATGGCGCAAGAGCCTTACGGCCGAGCAGTTCGACGTCGCCCGAAACAAAGGCACCGAGCGTCCGTTCACCGGCGCTTACTGGGACAGCCACGACCAGGGGGTGTACCGGTGCATCTGTTGTGATGCCGAGCTCTTCCGCTCCGACGAGAAGTTCGATTCGGGCACCGGTTGGCCGAGTTTCTGGAAACCCGCAGTCGATGAAAACGTCGCCGCGGAGGACGACAGCAGTCACTTCATGAAGCGGACGGAAGCCGTTTGCAGCCAGTGCAACGCGCACCTCGGGCATGTCTTCGAGGACGGCCCGGCGCCTACGGGATTGCGTTACTGCATCAATTCCGCATCGCTCAAATTCGAAAAGAAGTAAGCCCTGGCGGGCTTGCACTTCGTTCGACAACCCCCTGAAAAGCATGAGCTCGACTGCGAAGCGTAGAAGTTACCTAGGCTTATAATACCGCCCATGAAAATGCTCTTCGACCTTTTCCCGGTCATCCTCTTCTTTGCTGCGTTCAAGGTGTACGGCATCTACGTAGCCACAGCGGTGGCGATCGGTGCGACCTTCGCGCAGATCGCATGGCTGTGGTTCAGGCGGAAAAAAATCGACACGATGCTGTGGGTCAGTCTCGGCGTCATCACCGTTTTTGGCGGCGCCACGCTCATCTTCGAGAACGAAACCTTCATCAAATGGAAACCGACGGTGCTGTACTGGTTGTTCGGTGCGGTGCTGACGATTTCCGCAGTTTTCTTCAGAAAGAACCTCGTTCGCGCGATGATGGAAAAGCAGGTGAGCCTGCCCGACGAGATCTGGACGCGGCTACTCACGAGCTGGATCGGCTTTTTTGTGGTGATGGGCGTCCTTAATCTTTATGTCGCCTACAATTTTTCGACCGACGCCTGGGTGAATTTCAAACTCTTTGGCGGCATGGGCTTCATGCTGGTGTTCGTGTTGCTGCAGGCGATCATGCTTGCCCGCCACGCGCAGGACAAGAACGAGAACGCTTGAACATATCCACGCTGATCCGCGAGAAGCTTGCCGTGCTCGCGCCTGAATCCCTTTCGATCGAGGACGAGTCAGCGCAGCACGCCGGGCACGAGGGCGCCAAATCCGGGGGCGGACACTACCGTCTCGTAATCGTCACACCGCGATTTGCGCAGCAGCCACTTCAGGCCCGTCACCGGATGGTATACGCCGCTCTGGGGCCGCTAATGCACAAGGAAATCCACGCGCTGACGATCAGCGCGTATGCACCGGACGAGATTTGACCGAACCAAACCACAAGGAAGAGTGATGACACTATCGAACAGCATCCGGCCGCTCGTGATCGCCGTGATGATCGCGGCCATACCGGCTGCCGCAGCACAGAATGCGCCGCCTGCGGCAAAGGTGAACGGGACGAGCATCCCGCAGTACCGCTATGAAGCCGCCATCAAGTCGCGCATTGCGCAGGGCCAGCAGGATTCTCCGGAGATGCGCAAAGGCATACGCGATGCGCTCATCAACCAGGAAGTCGTTGCACAAGAGGCCGTGAGACGCGGCCTCGAGAAGCAGCCTTTGACGGCTGCGCGAATCGAGCTCGACCGGCAGACCGCGCTCGTCAACGCTTACTTCGAGGATTACCTCAAGCGCAACCCGATCACCGACGACATGCTGCGCAAGGAATACGAGCGCCTGAAGCCCGAGCTTCCCGCGCGCGAATACAAGGTGCGCCACATCCTGGTCGAGAAGGAAGACGAAGCCAAAGGCATCATTGCGCAGATCCGCAAGGGCGGAAGCTTCGAAAAGCTCGCGGGCGAGCATTCGAAAGACCCCGGCTCGAAGGCACGCGGCGGCGACCTCGACTGGGGTCCGGCAGAGCGCTACGTGAAACCCTTCGCAGAAGCAGTGACGCGCCTCAAAAAAGGCGCAATGACCGATGCACCGGTGCAGACCGACTTCGGTTTTCACATCATCCGTGTCGACGACGACCGTGCAACCAAGATCCCGAGCTTCGACGAAGCGAAACCGCAACTGCAGCAGCTGGTCCAGGGCCAGGTGGTGCAGAAAGCGATCTCGGAACTGCGGGCGAAAGCGAAGGTCGAGTAACTTCGCTTTCCGTGACCCATGAAAAAGGCGCACTGCGGTGCGCCTTTTTTTATATTGCGGCGTAGCAGCAACTCACCGCAATGCTTTGCCCGGAATCGGATAACGCTGCCACTAGGCGCTCTACCCAACCCCCCGCATTACGTTAAGTTGACGACGCGCTTTCCAGGACGACCTCGTTGCCTACAGGGGCGTTTCTGGCTATATTACTGGATATCTATCCTTGGGTGCGCCATGAGCAACACGTCGCAAAAGCGAGCATTGAAGAATTACCGCAACCGCTTGAACGAGCGCGGCATGGGCCGCTTCGAGGTTCTCGGGCTCGACGCCGACCGCGAGCTGATCCGGACGCTGGCGAAGCGGCTCGCCGAAAACGACCCGGACGCGATACGCATTCGCGCAACCGTGAGCCGGACGATTTCCGGCGAGCCGCCGAAAAAGGGCGGCATTTTAGATGCACTGCGCCGCTCACCTCTCGTCGGCGCCGACCTCAACGTCGCCCGCCAGGTCACGCACGGTCGCAAGGTTGACCTGTGACCCGCTATCTCCTCGACACCAATATCATCAGCAATGCCACGAAACCCGCCCCATCTGACGCACTCACCGCCTGGATGGCCGATCAGGCCGATGAGGACCTGTTCATTTCGTCCCTGACCGTCGCCGAGATCCGGCGGGGGCTGCTGGAAAAACCCGCCGGCAAGAAGCGGCGCGAGCTGGAGAGTTGGTTCTTCGGCCCCGAAGGACCCCAAGCGCTGTTCGCCGGCCGCGTTCTCCCCTTCGAAGAGAGGGCCGCACTCGTCTGGGCGCGGCTGATGGCCGAAGGAACGGCGACGGGCCGGCCACGGAGTGCAGTCGACATGATCAACGCCGCCGTCGCCGAAGCGAATGAATGCGTGGTCGTCACCGACAACGAAAAGGATTTTGCCGGACTGAACATCGTCAATCCGCTGCGGACCGCACTGGAATAACGCAGGAAAATGTCATCGGCGCTTTGCATCAACGCATCTCAAAAACGCTCCGACACCCTGAGCAGTAATGCACCGCTTCAGGTGCGAGCGCTACCGACTGTGGACCCCATTGCGGATACGCCGCCGTCGATTACGATCAAGGCGCTCCGGGGAGCCTGCGGTTCAGCCCACGAACGTTCTGGCGTTGCGGAAGATGCGCATCCAGGGGCTGTCTTCCGGCCAATCCTTCGGGTGCCATGAGTGGTTTACCGTCCTGAACACGCGCTCGGGGTGCGGCATCAGGATCGTGTAGCGGCCATCAGGCGTGGTGAGACCGGTGAGGCCCTGCGGTGAGCCGTTCGGGTTATAGGGATAGTATTCCGTCGCCTTGCCCCGGTTGTCGACGAAACGTACTGCGACGAGCGGTTTAGCGCGCTCCAGCATTTCAGCGTTTGCGAACTCTGCATAACCCTCGCCATGCGAGACCGCGATCGGCACGCGGCTCCCCGCCATTCCTGCAAGAAAGATCGACGGTGACGGCAGCACCTCCACCATCGCCACACGCGCTTCGAACTGTTCCGACTTGTTGCGCACGAAATGCGGCCAGGCCTCCGCACCGGGAATGAGCTCACGCAGGTTACTCATCATCTGACAGCCGTTGCAGACACCGAGCGCGAACGTGTCGTCGCGGGCGAAGAACATCCCGAACTCGTCGCGCGCGCGGGCGTTGAAGAGGATGGATTTCGCCCAGCCTTCACCCGCGCCGAGCACGTCGCCGTATGAAAAGCCGCCGCACGCGGCGAATCCCGCAAACGCCTTCAGCGAAACGCGAGCGGAGATGATGTCGCTCATGTGAACGTCGACCGCGGTGAATCCTGCGCGATCGAAGGCTGCGGCCATTTCCATCTGCCCGTTGACGCCCTGCTCGCGCAGGATCGCCACGGCCGGCCGCACTTGCATCGAGATGAACGGCGCCGCGATATCCTCCGCGGGATCGAACGTGAGCTTCGCATGTAAACCCGGGTCGTGCGCGTCTAGGATGCGGTTGTATTCCTGCTGCGCGCATTCCGGATGATCGCGTAAACGCTGCATCTCGAACGTCGTGAGCGACCACGCACGTTGCATTTCGATTCTGGAGGCCGCATAGATCTCGTTGCGCGCCGCAAGGATGTTCAGGCGATCCTCACCGTTCAGACGGCCGATGATCTTGAACGTCGATGCGAG
>JBKJPI010000120.1:0-4251 GCA_046595235.1 Burkholderiales bacterium
CTTCCAGCGTCTGCACTGGAGCAGTGTCGTGCTCCCATCGCGCACGAGCTTGAAGTCATGGCCGGCCCCTGCGCTGGGCAGCACGGTATAGCCAAGCTTCCGATACGCGTTGGTGACTGCAACGCTGAACGCATCCCACGGCATCACGCGAAGATCGGCGAGACGCTCTTCGACGTTGCCTGGCACCCCTTTACGCCACTGCACGAACCCGATGTAACCGGCAAGAAGGATGAAAGGCACGACCAGGAACGGTGCGACGGGCGGAAAGATCGCGTAGCCCAACCAGAACAGCACGAATGCAACGAGCAGCGTCACCCACCAGGGTTGGCGGGAAAGGATGTGGAATAGGGTGTCTTTGGCCATTCGGGGGGGAGTCGTCGTTAAGTCTCGAGCTTACCCGGGGCCGTATCGATCACGCCGCAGTCCGCGTCAGGTTATTGCTCAGCTGTGCTGCGCGCGCGTTATGAGACTCGCAGGGGTCCGCTGAAGCGCCCATCACTCAGGTCTGATACCGAGCTTCGTAAAAAGCCGGCCCCATTTGTCGCGCTGAGCGTCGAGATATCGAGCGTATTCCTGCGCAGTGCTGCCGACGACTTCACCGCCTTCGGGCTGAAGCCTGTCGCGGACCGTCGGATTTCTGGACGCCTGCGCGATCGCTTTTTCGAGCCGCTCGATGACAGCCTTCGGCGTTTTCACCGGTGTGAGGATGCCGTAGACCCCGGTCGTCGCATCGTAGCCGGGGACGACCTCGCTGACCGCCGGCACGTCGGGCATCGAAGGCGAGCGCTTGGCACTCGTGACGGCGAGCGCCCGCAGGCGCCCGGTTTTCAGCATCGGAAAAGCGGAAACAATATTCGGAGGATAAATCTGGATGAGGCCGCTCATCGTATCGGTCACCGCCTGCGAGGTCGCCTTGTATGGAATTTCCTGGAGATCGACCTGGGCCAGCGATTTGAAGAGCTCGAGCGTGAGAAACGCAGAGCTGCCCCGCCCGGACGAGCCGTATCTGAGCTTACCGGGCTCTTTCCGGGCGAGATCCACGAGGTCTTTCAGCGTCTTCGCAGGCAGCCCCGGATAGACGCAAATCACGTTGGCCGCGAGAACGACGAGACTTACCGGCGCCAGGCCTTTGGGGTCGAACGGCAGTTCCTTGTAGAGCATGGGCCCGGTCACGAGGCTCAGCGTCCCCATCAGAACGGTATGGCCGTCCGGCGTTGCCTTCTCGACGAGCTGGTTCGCAAGGCCGCTGTTGGCGCCGGGACGATTCTCGACAAGTACGTTCTGCCCCAGCAGCTCCGTCAGGCGCTCAGCCAGTAAGCGTGCGGTGATGTCGGTGGTCGTCCCGGGAGTAAAGCCCACGACGATACGCACCGGCCGCGACGGGAACGCGTCTGCCGCGCATGCAACGCCACTCGAGAGAACGACGGCAAGGCCTGCTGCTGCGGCGCGCGTGGTGAATCTCATTCCGTCCTCTCCTTGTCGTTCACCCTACGAAGCGCTCGAACGCATTGAGCCAGTTCTCGCCAAGTATTCCTTTGACCTGCTGCTCGGTATATCCGCGCTCGAGCAGGCCGCGCGTGAGACTCGGCAGCTTGTCTATTCGCTCCAGCCCCGTTGCGTAGTCGAGGTTGAGAAAGTCGTCGACCGAACCGAAGATGTCCGGCCTGAGCGTCCGGTTGCGCACCGACTGCGGCAGGACATGTCCCGCTTTCTTGAAACCTTCCACGTAGTCGAGCCCGAGACCCATGCTCTTCATGCCGAATGTGCCGGTCACGTAGTCCACGTGATCGAGCATGCGCTCGAGCGATGCGCCGGTCGCGGCCACCGGACGCGGCATCGCGTTCAAACCCATGGCGCCGCCTTTGTCGACTACGGTCTTGATGACTTCGTCCTTCTTGTTGCGGTCGTTGGGTGTGACCGCATAGGCATTGCCGTGGGTGATGACAGGCGCGCGCGCAAGCTGCACGGCGTCGAGGGAAGTTTGGTGCCCCGCATGCGACACGTCGAGCATCATCGGCAGCTCGTTCACGGCCGCGATCACGTCTTTGCCGAAGAACGTGAGGCCGCCGTCGCGCAGCTCGCCGCACCCGCAGCCCAGCAGATTCGCGAACGTGTAGCAGACGCCGAGCACGCGAAAACCCAGGCGATGAAGCACCCGCACGCGCTGAGGATCTTTTTCCAGCATGTCCATTGCCTGGGTCAGCAGAACGAGCGCGATTTTGCCGTCCTGCTTTGCACGTCGAATGTCGCTCGCGGTGAGCGCAAGCGTGAGGAGGGGGTTCTGTTCGATTTTGGTCAGCGCGGTTTCCGTGCGCTTCATCACCTCGTCCCACGACTGCGGCGATGCGATGCTCAGGAACCCACCGCTCACGCCGCCGTCCGCAAGCGCGCTCGTATAAGGCTCATCGAGCACGTAAAGCGGCGTGAGGGCGTCGATCACGATCGACGTCCTGTGAACCTGCGGAATCTCACTGACTGTGCCTACCGCCGTCATGGTGTTCTCCAATCGCAGAGATGAGGTCAGGCCGATCACGATCTGTGCGAGCTCGCGATCGATGCAAACTAGCAGAAGTATCGATGTTTCGTAAACTTCTTAATTCGGACATCATTAGCGCACCTGATGTCGTTTCGAGGCTTTCCCGGCATTACTGCGGGACAACCTGCCATGCGTTGACGGTGTCTTCGGATCTTGCTCTGATCGGACCTCCATGAAGTATTCGATATTCTCCCTCGCACGCAACGCGCTCTCGCACCACGACAACTGGCCGAAGGCGTGGCGCAGCCCGCCGCCCAAGCGCGAGTACGACGTGGTCATCATCGGCGGCGGTGGGCACGGCCTTGCAGCCGCGTATTACCTTGCGCTGAACCACGGCATCACCAAAATTGCGGTGATCGAGAAAGGCTATATCGGCGGCGGCAACACGGGCCGTAATACGACGATCATCCGCTCGAACTACTACCTCGAGCCGAATGCGCACTTCTACGAGCATTCGCTCAAGCTGTGGGAAGGGCTTTCCGCTGACCTCAACTACAACGTGATGTTCAGTCAGCGCGGCGTGATCAATCTCGCGCACAGCTACGCCGACCTCGACACGTACTCGCGGCGCGGTAATGCGATGCGGCTGAACGGCATCGACGCCGAGTTACTCACGCGTGAGGACGTGGCGGGTAAGGTTCCGCTGCTCGACTGTTCCGCCCAAGCCCGTTATCCGATCATGGGCGGACTACTGCAGCGCCGCGGCGGCACCGCGCGGCACGACGCAGTCGCGTGGGGGTACGCCCGCGGCGCGGACATGCGAGGCGTGGATATCATCCAGCAATGCGAAGTTACAGGCGTTCAGCGCAATGGGAATCGGATCGACGCGATCGAGACGACGCGCGGCGTGATCCGGGCAAAGAAGTTCGGGCTCGCCGTTGCCGGACATTCGGGCCACGTCGCTGCCATGGCGGGCCTGCGCTTGCCGATCGAAACTCACGTGCTACAGGCGCTCGTGTCAGAGCCGGTGAAGCCGATCCTGGACACGGTTGTTACATCGGGCGCCGTTCACTTTTACGTGAGTCAGTCCGACAAGGGCGAGCTTGTCCTGGGCGGCGACCTCGACATGTACAACTCCTACGGCCAGCGGAGCAATCTTCCGCCCGTCGAGCACGCGGTTCAGTCGCTGATCTCGCTCTTTCCCGCCTTCAGCCGTCTTCGCATGCTGCGCACCTGGGGCGGTGTCATGGACATGAGCATGGATGGCAGCCCCATTATCGGCAAGACGCCGCTCGACAATCTCTATATCAACTGCGGATGGTGTTACGGCGGATTCAAGGCGACGCCGGGTTCCGGCTGGTGCTTCGCGCACACCATCGCAAACGATCAGCCGCATGAATTGAATGCGGCTTTCACGCTCGATCGCTACGAGCTCGGCAGGGCGATCGATGAGAAGGGCGCCGGACCGTATCCGTGGGTGCATTGAGGAGGGATGGCGGATGAGGGCTCTTCAGTGCTAGTTGATTCGCACAGACAATGATTCTGATTCCTTGTCCGTATTGCGGGCCGCGCGACGTGACTGAGTTCAGTTATGGCGGCGATGGCAACGTGCGGCAGCCGGATGAAAGCGAAACCAGGGTCGCCGCCTCGTTGGCAGCAGCCTGGAGCGCATCCGTCTTCCTGCGCGACAATCCGCGCGGGCTGCATGACGAACTGTGGCAGCACAGCGCGGGCTGCCGGCGCTGGATCAGGGTGAGCGTATTGCGTCTCACCCT
>JBKJPI010000202.1:0-2967 GCA_046595235.1 Burkholderiales bacterium
GTAATCCCGATAGTTGTATTCCCGACGCCGCCGCCTGCGGTGACTGACTTGGGCGAAGCCTTTCTGCAGCCTCCTCCATTCTCTCCGTATCTGCACTATCTGCGACTTCTGATCTGAGCACCTGGGTTCATGGCATCGACTTGAGCGCCATCAAGCGCCCTCCCGATAAGCCTTTGAGCTTCATCGATTGGAGTGTTGGTTTCGCCACTATGATCGTAGCCGGGTTTTTCGCCGGCGCGATCTATGGCGGGGCGCGCAATATATTTGCGCGCATGGCCGGCAGCGCGCGCACGCGTCGATGGATCGGACGCAGTCACAGATTAAGGCGAAGGAATCCGATATGGATGCTGAAGCGCTGAAACCGCTGCTCTCGCTGCTTCTCTGGGGCGGATTGTTCTTTTTCATGATGCGCTTCGGGTGCGGCGCCCACATGGTGGGTGGGCACGGGCACCACGAGCATGGCAAGCCGGACGAAACTCCCGCGCCAGTAAAAGATCCGGTTTGCGGCATGGACGTCGATAGCGCGAAGCGAGCCCTTCGCGCCAGCGCCGGCCAATTGGCAAGCAGGCCAAAACGATGATGGGTACGATCCACGCCGAGACGCATCGGTTCCCCTTCCGGAACCTCGACCGGCTGGCGCAGATCCTGCGCGTAGTGGCGCGCAAAGGCTGGAGTCACTACGTCGAGCGGCTGCAGCTCGGCCACCTTGTGCCGACCGCCGTTGCAACAGCCACTCCGGCCGTGGAAACGGACGCGCAGCGCCTGCGCTCGGGGCGCGAGGAGCTCGGGCCGACGTTCGTCAAGTTCGGGCAGCTTCTCAAGCGTGCAGCGCGACCTTTTCCCGGATGAGGTCGTGAGCGAGCTGCAAAAGCTGCAGGAGGCGGTGCCGCCCTTCCCCGGCGAGCATGCGAAGCGCATCGTGGAGCAGGAGCTGAGCCGCCCGGTAGATCAGCTTTTTGCGAGCTTCGATGAGTTGCCTTTCGCCGCGGCCTCGATTGAGCAGGTCCACTGTGCGAGCGCGCACGACGGAACGCGCCTCGTCGTCAAGGTGCAGCGGCCCGAAATCGCGAAGGTAATCGAGGAAGATGTCGCGATTCTCTTCTACATAGCGCGCACCCTCGAGCAGCATGTTCCCGCGTGGCGGCGATACAACCTCGTGGGTCTCGTCGAAGAATTTTCCGAGAATATCGCGCGCGAGCTCGATTTCCTGCGCGAAGCGCAAAGCGCCGAGCGATTTCTGCAGCAGCTTTCAGGCGAGCCGGCCGTGTGCTCCATCGTCATGACGCGCCGTGTCGTGAGCGGCCACGGAATCCGCGGCACTGGTCGTGGGGGACTCGGTTTCCAGGCTCGAGCGATACGGCATTCCAGCCGGCATTGGCGGAGCAATGGGATTGCTGTGGCTCGCGGCTGCAGACTGATGCATGCATCGTGTTCGCACGCCTGGCGCCTTGAACCGCTCACGCGTGCCGGTGCTGCTCGTCCGCTACCAGGTACCGGGAAACGCATCGTGGCTGCGGGCACCGCCCCGACCGTCGTATTTAGCCGCCGCTGCTTCCTGCGTGACGCGTTTTCATCGCCCGATCAAGAGGACCGTAATGACTTCGCGCAAAGTCACGCCGCTTCGGTAAATACCGGGGAAATCCCCCGCCGGGTGTGCGGAAATTGGTGGTCTGTCTCTGGTACAGACGATTGCGGCGAGCACCCACGCGAGTGTCTTGTGCGGGTCCTCGAGGTGCCCGTACCGTGATGGGACCCGATGTGCGGCCGCGCAGCCGGTGAAGTGTCCATTCCATGATCTGTGTCATGGACCGTCCGGGTGGTTCGCGCAGAATCGCGGTTTCAGCAACGCGCGCAATTCGCCGCCGGCTGTTGCGCCATTCCCGGCATGTATCACGGCGAGCGTTTTAACAGCGGCACCCATCTGGTGGGCGCGGCCCTCGCAGCCGCAGGCGCCACGGTGCTGGTCGTGTTCGCCGCACTTCAGGGCGACCCCTGGAAGATCGTCAGCGTCAGCATCTACGGCGTCATGCTGCTGACGCTCTACACGGTGTCCACGCTTTACCACAGCATGCGCGGCACCGCGAAAGCGGTCTTACGGAAGCTCGATCACTGTTCCATCTATCTGCTGATCGCGGGCAGCTATACGCCGTTTGCGCTGGTCACCCTCCGCGGTGCCTGGGGCTGGTCCCTCTTCGGCGTGATCTGGGGATTGGCCGCTGTCGGGATCGCGCAGGAAGCGTGGCTCGCGAAAGGTGCGCGCATCCCTTCGCTGGTCATTTATTTTCTGATGGGCTGGCTCGCTGTAGTCGCGGTCGACCCGCTGATCGACGCGCTGACGCCCGCCGGATTCGCCTGGCTCGCGGCGGGGGGGCTGCTCTATACCGGAGGCATCGTGTTTTACGCGTTCGACGAGACGCTGCGTCACGGTCACGGGATCTGGCATTTGTTCGTGCTCGCAGGCAGCGCCACTCAGTACTTCGCGATCCTCATGTATGTGGCGTGAAACGGCTCGTCAGGCTCTTAGTGGAACAGCATGGGCTGGCCGTGCCGGTCGAACGGAATGAACGAGCCGAACGGGCCGGCCTTGCGCTCGTCGCACGCATAAGAACGGCACCGCCATGACAGCTCCTGCACTTTTCCGCACCGCTCTTCGACAGTGGACCCTGAAAAGCCGCGATCTCCTGCCGATCGTCCAGGGCGGCATGGGCATAGGCGTCTCGGCGCACCGGCTTGCGGGCAGCGTCGCGCGCCTGGGCGCGCTCGGCACGATCTCAAGCGTCGACTTGCGCCAGCACCACCCCGATCTCCTCGAGCGATCGGTCGGATGCCGCGAGCAGGCGAAGCTCGAAGAGCTCAACCTCATCGCGCTCGACCGCGAAATCAGGTCCGCGCTCGCTCTTGCAGGTGGCCGCGGCGCGATTGCCGTCAATGTGATGAAAGCGCTCACGCCCTACAAAGGTTATGTGC
>JBKJPI010000212.1:0-3547 GCA_046595235.1 Burkholderiales bacterium
CCGGTATGCACGCGGGCCGGATCGTGCTGGTCGTCGAAGTCGAGTGCGTGCGCGGCTGCGCCATTGGCCAGCGCTGCCGTGGGCGGTGAGAAACGCCTCCGACCGATGAGACCGGTCGCGGAACCCGTATGCTCCCATCGTTCGAGCCGCGCATTGAGCTCGGGAATTCCCGGCGCGCCGGCAGCGCCTCCGATGACGCCGAGTGTGTCGAGCATCAGCGCCTTCACGGTTTTCACAACCGCCGGCGGCAAATCCTCGTAACGCCATGCCGCGACGTTCTCGCACAATTCCCGGCTGAGGTTGTCGTGTCCCATTCGAAGATTATAGAGAAGCCCGCGCGTGGCAAGGCCTGTAAAATCTCTCGTGCGCCACGAGGTTGCTTCCTCCCACGGTCCTCGCAATGACACCCAATAATCATCGACGAAATACGAAAGGAAAGGAGGTCTCGGAGGGAAACCTTGGTGTCCCTCCGAGTCGTAGCCGGCCTAGCGAGCAGTGCGAAGCATGAGCACTGTTTGTGTCGGCATCGATACGGGGGGGACGTTCACCGATCTCGTTGCGGTCGAGCTCGAGAAAGGTCGCTATCACTATCACAAGGTCCCGACGTTCACTGCCGATCCCGCCCGGGGAATTCTCGACGGCATCGTCGAGTTACTCCACGAGAACGCGCTCGTAACAGGCGATGTGAAGTTCCTGGTACTCGGCACCACGCTCGCGACCAACGCCGTGCTCGAAGGCAAGTGGGCCCGAACGGGCGTCCTCACCACCGCGGGCTTTCGCGACGTGCTCGAGCTCGCGCGCCAGCGACGGCCGCATTACTTCAATCTAGATATTCCGAAGCCGATGCCGCCCGCGTCGCGTGATTGCCGCATCGAAATAGCAGAACGCATCGCGAACGATGGCGCCGAGGTGTTACCGCTCGACGAAGATGCGCTCGCACAGGCCGTTGAAATATTGAAGACGAAAGGCGTCGAAGCCGTAGCCGTGTGCTTCCTGCACTCGTACGCAAATCCGAAGCACGAGGAACGTGCGCGTGCGGTCGTCAAGAAGCTGTGGCCGGAAATCTACCTTTGCACATCGAGTGACGTGCTCGCTGAATTTCGCGAGTTCGAGCGCTTCGCCACCGCCACCGTCAACGCCAGTCTCATGCCTGTCATGGATCGCTATCTCGAGCGCTTCGAGCAGGGCGTTGGCGCGCTCGGGATCCGCCACGCGCCTCGTGTGATGCAGTCGAATGGTGGTGCGGTCTCACCGGGCGCAGTACGCAAGCTGCCGGTGAACACGTTTTTTTCAGGCCCTGCGGGCGGCGTGATCGGCAGCGTCGGGATCGGCCGGCAGCTGAAGCTTCCCGACCTCATCACATTCGACATGGGCGGGACGAGCACGGATGTGTGTCTCATCCGCGGCGGGGAGCCGGCCAAGAAAAGCGAGCGTGCCATGGGCGGCTTCCCCGTGCGCACGCGCACTCTGGACATCCACACGATCGGCGCGGGCGGCGGATCGATTGCGTGGATGGATGCGGGCGGACTCCTCAAGGTCGGCCCGCAGAGTGCCGGTGCTTATCCGGGACCGGCGGCGTATGGAAGGGGCGGAGCCGAGGCAACGGTGACCGACGCCAACGTCCATCTCGGGCGGCTCAGTCCGACGTCGCTACTCGGCGGACGCATGGAGATGCACCCGGAAAAAGCCCGCGACGTCATCGAGGCACTGGCGAAGAATCTCGGCGTCGACAGCACCAGAGCCGCGGCCGGCGTGCTCGAAATCATCAACGTCAACATGATGGGTGCGGTGCGCGTGATCTCGGTCGAGCAGGGCGTGGATCCTCGGGATTTCACCCTTGTCGCATTCGGCGGAGCGGGCCCGCTTCACGCTGCAGACATCGCGCGCCAGATGGGAATCCGCAAGGTGCTGCTGCCGCCGCGGCCGGGTTTGCTCTCGGCAATCGGGTTGTTGCATGCGGAGGTGCGAGGCGATTTCAGTCTAACCCGCCTCGTGCGTGCCGACGCTGGCGGGCTCAAATCGCTGAAATCCGGCTTCAGCACGCTCGGGGCTCGCGGCGCGCGCTGGCTGAAAAGCGAAGGCGAAGCAAAAGGCACGTTCCAGTGGTTCGCGGATCTGCGCTATCTGGGGCAGAACTTCGAGCTGATCCTCGAGCTCGCCAGCGGCGCTATCGACGCGCGTACGCTGCCGAAGCTCGTCGAAGCATTCCACCGCAGGCACAAGGACTATTACGGCTACGACATGCGAAAGCAACCGGTGGAGATCGTGAACCTGAGGCTTGTCGTTACCGGCGAACGCCGAGAGGTCGCCAGGGAGCGCGCGAAACTGCCCCGCGGCGGGCTGTCGGACGCGCTGACTGAAAAGCGCAAGGTGTGGTTTCCCGAGACTGGCTTCATATTGACGCCGGTATATGATCGCGCCCGGCTGGCGCGGGGGTCGCGCATCACCGGCCCGGCTGTGATCGAGCAGATGGATACGACGACTATCGTGCCTCCGAAAGCCGAGCTCATGCTCGACAAGGCCGGATACCTGCATATGGCGCTGGCCGCGGCACCTCGCGTGCGCTCGGCAGCCTCTCGGCAAAGCCGCGGCCCGGTAAAGGTAAAGAGGGAAACCCATGGTTTCCCTCCGTGACCTCCTTTCCTTCAACCCGGTGAAGAGGAGCGCTGCTTGGGCCGTCGTGTAGATCCAATCCAGGCGGAGGTCGTCGCGCGGTTCCTCCTTGCGACGGCCGAGGAAATGGGCGCCACGCTGATGCGCACCGCGTTCTCTCCCAACATCAAGGAGCGCGCCGACTGCTCGACGGCGATCTTCGACCGCGCGGGCCAGGTGATCGCGCTGGCGCAGCGGGTGCCGATCCACCTCGGCTCGATGGTGGGCGCCATCGACGAAATCCTCAAGCGCTACCCCGAATCGGGAATTCATCCGGGCGACATGTTCATAGCGAACGACCCGTACAACGGCGGCGGCACGCATCTTCCGGACATCAACGTGATCGCTCCGGTATTTATCGGAAAGCGCATGGCAGCGTATGTGGCGAACATCGCGCATCACGCCGATGTCGGCGGCATGGTCCCGGGTTCCGAAGCGGCCGTGTGCCAGTCGATCTATCAGGAAGGACTTCGCATCCCGCCGGTGCGAATCATGATGGGCGGGCGCGTGAACCGCGACGTCTTCGACATCATTTTGCTGAATTCGCGCACACCGGACGAACGCGTCGGCGATCTTCACGCGCAGTTCGCGGCGAATACCGTCGGCATGCGAAGCGTCGCAGAACTTTTCGATCGATATGGCGTGCGGGAGACTGAAGCCACGATCGCCGCCTATCTCGACTTCACTGAACGACGTTTTCGCGCAGCGATCGAGCGTCTGCCCGCCGGTTGTTACGACGCGCAGGATTATCTGGACGGGAACGATGCAGGCAGCGTGGCAAAGATCAAGCTCGCGCTCACCGTCGGCGGCGGTCGCCTCAAATTCGACTTCACGGGCTCGGACGCGCAGCTCAATTGCGCGCGCAACATTCCATATCGCGCACTGCTGGCGACGG
>JBKJPI010000383.1:0-5284 GCA_046595235.1 Burkholderiales bacterium
GTGAAGCTCACCACCCGCGACTGGGTCGCCGGCACCCGCACCGGGTCGGTGCCGACCGCGATAGACCCGGGCGTAACCTGGAATCGCTGGGATGGCGTCAGTCCCAATGACTGGCCGCAAGGACCGGGTAACGGCTACGACGCCCGCACGTTGAGCGTGGTGCCCCTCCCGCTGCTCGCCGGTTGGCTCAACATGGATGTCACCGACGCTGCCGCAGGGTGGACAAGCGGCGGGTATCCCAACTACGGCGTATGGCTGGTGCCGGCCAGCACCACCCAGCTCTATCAATTCACCTCGAGTAACGAAAACTCGCTGCTGTCCGCACTCGCATGGCAACGCCCCAAGCTCACGGCCTCCTACCTGCTGCCGTGCGGGGCGAGCGCGCCGGCATGACGCCTGTATTCGCCCCACTGTGGCGAGCGCTGGCGCCGGCCAAGGCCTACGACATCGGCCTGCACATCGGACTCGAGCGCCTGAATCTCATGCAGCTCCAGCCGGGGCCGCGCGGACCCTCGGTGCGCGCTGCCGTGTCGGTGAATCACGAGACGTCCCGCGACGAGCTGATCTCTGATCCGGCACGCCTCAAGCAGCTCATCAAACGCGCCCTCAAAGAGCAACCGTTCCGCGGCAACCGGGTCGTGACATGCCTGCCGAGCGACCAAGTCAAGATGCTGCTGCTCAGCTATACGATGTCCGAAGGGACGTCCGAAGCCGACGCGGTCATCCGCGAGTTGCGCGAGCGCGTGCACGAAGAGCTCGAGACCATGGTCGTCGATTACATTCCGGTGCGGCAGGAGGACCCCTCGCGTCCTAAAGAGGCGATCGTCGCGATCGCCGCGCGTGACAAGGTGACGGCTTACCTCGACGCGTTGTCCGAATCGGGGCTGGATGTCGCCGCGCTCGACGTCGCACCGGCCGCGCTGACGCGCCTCATGTCGTGGATCAGCGCCGCGGACGCGGCCACGCACCCGAACCTCCTGCTGATCAACTTCGGCGCGACCAGAAGCTACCTGACCGTGGTCTGGGGCCGGCGCCTCATGCTCGACCGCTCGGTCGAGTTCGCGGAGCAGCGCCTGCTCGCGCGGCTGGAGAAGATACTCGACATTGCCCCACCCGAGGGGATGAAGCTGCTGCTCGAACGCGGCTTCGGCTCGAGCACCGGCGGCGACGATGTCAACGAGCTCGTTCACACATTGAAGGAAGTGTTGCGGCCGGAATTCGCCGCGCTGAAAGCCGAAGTGAACAACACGCTGGTCTACACGGCATCGAAGGCGCACGGCCGCTCGGTCGACCGCATCTACGTCGTCGGGAGCATCGCACGCTACCCGGGCATCGAGGATCTGCTGCGCGAGCAGTTCGCGCTGCCGGTAAAGATCCTCGATCCGCTCTCGTTATTTTCGCACCGGCTGTCGGATAGGGAACTGTCGTGGCTGTGGCCGCGTTCCGGCGTCGCAGCGGCAAGCGGCCTCGCATTACGTGGAGTGCCCGTGCAATGGCCGACGTCGACCTGATCCCCGCGGATTACGCGAAGCGCGCGCGCGTGCGGCGCCGCGTGAAGCCGCTCGTGCTGACGCTCGTCGGAATCGCGCTGATTATCGGCGCCGCGCGGCTCGCGCTGTACGTCCTCATCGGCTTCGAAAACGAAAACATCGCACAGCTCGAAAAGAAGAGTCAGGTCGCAGCCATCACGAAAGCCCAGGCCGACGATTTCCGGCAGCAGAGCAAGCTCGCGGAAAAACAGCTCGCGGAGCTCGACGAGCTGCGCGGGCGCGACCGGTTGAAGCTGTTGCTGCAGGCGATCGACGCGGCGCACCGCGACAGCATCTGGATCGACAGCCTGCGCTTCATCCGCCGCGATGTCCCGAGCGGCGAGTCCACTCCGCTGCCCGGCGGGGGACGTTCGGGGACCATCGTCGTGCCGAAGGGGAACGTTTCCTTAACAGCAAACGCGCCTGCGTCTGCAAGCGTCGAGCAGCGCGCAGAAATCATCGGACACGCCACCAGTCACACCGAGCTCGCGGAATTCATGCGCGGCCTCGGCAGCCAGCCGGGCATCGCCGAAGTCCGCCTGATCGATACGGGTCTCGGCAGCTACGGACACGTGCCCGTGATCGACGTGACGCTGCTGCTGCTGATCGACGACAAGATACGAAAGCCGCAGTGAGCGCACGTCTCCTCTTGATGCTCGCCCGCCTCGATACGCGGCTTCTGCTCGGCGGAATGTTATTGCTGCTGGCGCTGGTCGCTGGGGAAGGCTGGCTGCTCGTGCTGCGAAGCCCGCTCTCCGAATACCGCAAGCTCGCCGCGGCGCGCGAAACGCTGGCTTTGTCGCTTGGGGCCGCACCCAGTCAGCAGGGGGAGCTCACGCGGCTAGCCGCGGAATTAGGAGAGGTTACTGCGCGCCTCGGCGCACAGTTGCGCCCGCCGGGCCCCGATGGCCAGACCGCCTCGATGGTGATGGCAGAGCTCGACCGCGCGGCGAGCCTGAACGGCATCACGCTCGCGGGCATCCATCCGGGCGCGCGGAAGCAGGTACAGGGCTTCGAGGAGATGCTGTTCGAGGTCAGCGCCCAGGGCAAATACCTCCAGCTCTGCCAATGGTTGATGGATTTCGAGCGCACGCTGGGGCAAAGCGCGACAGTCAGCGAGTTTTCGATGAAATCGGCGGACGAAGGCCGAATGGTCGCGCTGTCGCTGAAAGTCGCGCTGTACCGACCGATGCCTGCTACAGGACCTGCAAAGAAATGACGCATCGATCGCGCGTGCTCGTATACCTCGCAGCGGCACTCGCATGCGGGTCGGGATCCGGCTGGGCGCAGGCCGACCCGTTGAAGCACGATCCGTTCGCGCGCCCTGCACTTCGGAAAGCAACGCCGCCACCGCTCGCCCTCCAACGCGATGGCGGCGGCGGCATCGCGGCTTCCCTCGAGCGCGCGTGGAAGCCGGAGCTGGCCGCGGTCATGGTGGCCGGAAGTAAATCGGCCGTCAGCATCGACGGCACGATGGTTCGCATCGGCGAGCTCATCGACGGCCATCGTCTGGTGGAAGTGCACGAGCAAACAGCCACGTTCGTGAAGAACCGGAAAAGGGTGACGCTTACGCTGCGCGCCATGGAGGCCACGGGCGCGCCCGCAGCCAGGAAGGACGAGTCCACGCCGGCGCAGCCTGCGTCAGGCAAGGCCGATGAACGCGACACCGAGGCACGCGCCGAAAGGAACCCGAGATAAAAATGAAAAACCATCTGATGCGCACGGTTGCCGTCCTATTACTCACCGCGATCTACCCTGCGCGTGCTGGGGACGCGCCGCCCGCCCCGCCTCAGGGCTCGGCTGTCGGCGCCTTCCCGCCCTTCCCGGCGCCGACACCCGCGCCCACGCTATCGCCGCCGCCACCCCCGCCGCCGCCCCGCGCGCCGCCGCCGCCCGCCCAAGCGCCCCTGCCCGGGACGGCACCCGCGATCGTGCCCGGGTTGCTGCCTGCCGCAGGCTCGATTCCGGCGCCCGCTGCGGCGTCTGCGCTGCCAGGCCCCGTAACGATCCAGGCGGAAGGCAACGAACGCTTCACGCTCAACTTCCGCAACATGCCGATCGAGCAGGTCTTCGAGCTGCTGTCGCGCACCGACAAAGTCAACATCATCGTGAGCAAAGGAGTCACCGGGCCGGTGTCGGTCAATCTCTACAAGGTCACGCTGAAGGAGGCGATCCACATCGTTGCGAATGCGGGCGGCTACTGGGTCGAGGTGCGCAACGGCGATTACATCATTCTGCCGCGCGACGCGACCGATCTGCCCGGTTCCAGCACCGTCCTGAAGACGTTGAAAGTGCAGTACTCCGATACCACCCAGATAGCAGCCCTGCTCACGCGATACGTCTCGCGCTACGGCAAGATCACACCGCTCACCGGCCGCAAGCTGA
This sequence comes from Burkholderiales bacterium, assembly GCA_046595235.1. Lineage (GTDB taxonomy): Bacteria > Pseudomonadota > Gammaproteobacteria > Burkholderiales > SG8-41 > JAQGMV01. The sequence continues at coordinate 3,915 of JBKJPI010000383.1, forward strand.
TCGTCGTCGAGGACCTGCCGGCCAACGTCGAGCGCATCGAGAAACTACTCGAGCAGCTCGATTCGCAGCCTAAGCAGATCATGATCGAAGCGAAGATCTTCGAGGTCACGCTCGACGAGAGCGAGCGCTTCGGCCTCGACTGGAGGCGCCTCTTCGGTTCGCCAGGCAACGGCGGCAACCTCGGCACGAGGGGGTTGACGAGCGGGACGGCCCCGGCCCCCGGGCAGGGATTTTTCTTCAGTTTTCTGAATACCCGCCTGGAGCTCTTCTTCGACGCGCTCGCGACCGCGGGCCGGGTGCGAACACTCTCGACACCCAAGCTCCTCGCGCTGGAGAACCAGGAGTCGAAGGTCATCATCGGCGACAGTACGGGCTACAAGGTCACGACCACCATCAACCTCGTGACGACCGAGTCGGTGCAGTTCCTCGAGTCCGGCGTGATCCTTCGAGTCATCCCGTCTGTGGATCAGCGCGGGCGCATCATGCTCAAGATCCAGCCCGAGGTCAGCTCCGCGTCGCTGCAGGGGGGCATCCCGTCCAAAAAAAGCATCCAGGTCACGACCGAGCTCATCTGCGAAAACGGCCAGTCGGTATTTATCGGGGGGCTCATCAGGGCGCGCGGCACGACCGCGCGCGACGGGGTGCCGGTACTGAAGGACGTGCCATTCCTAGGCCGGCTGTTCGCATCAAACAACGACGCGGTGTCCACCGCGGAGACGGTCGTCATCATTACGCCCTACATCGTGTCGCAGCCCTCCGATCTTGCGCGCGAATCCGACGATCGGGTGAGGCAGGCGGACGACGCCGCCGCCCGTATTCTCGAGCAACAGCGGCGGCTCGAGCGTGGACGACCGATCCTGTGACACACGTCAGTCCGTATTGCGACAAGCAAGCATCCGCCGGCGTCCGCAGCCGGAACGCCGATTGTCGGCGTAGATTCGACGTCCCGTCGCTCTTCCACCCACAGCACCTGCGTTGCCCGGATGCCCTACCCGAAATTCATTGTCTTCCTGAAACGCCAAGGTTTGACCTGCATCAAAGCGTCCGTGCGGCCGATCTCCATAATTCACTTGTTACAGAGGCCACTACAGCCTCGGTATGGAGGACATCAGCGCATGGATCACCAGGCCCTCGAAGTCGATCTCGACCTTATCGCGAAGCTGGACCGAAACGGCCCTCGCTACACGTCGTACCCGACGGCAGATCGTTTCGCGGACACGTTCGACCCCCGCACGTATGCCGCCTGGGCCGCACGCCGCAACCGCACCGGACCGCAGCGGTCGCTGTCGCTGTACGTGCATCTGCCGTTCTGCGGCTCCCTCTGCTACTACTGCGCGTGCAACAAAATCATCACACGAGACCCGGCCAAG
>JBKJPI010000473.1:0-4710 GCA_046595235.1 Burkholderiales bacterium
TGAATTTATTGATATTTTTTACTTATTTTGAGATTGTGTGATACTACAAAAAACAAGCTTTTGGCGTCCCCACGGGGATTCGAACCCCGGTTACCGCCGTGAAAGGGCGATGTCCTAGGCCTCTAGACGATGGGGACTAAAGGGCTTTCTTGAAACTTAACGCCTGCTACGAAGGTGTTACTGATGCCTACAGCATGGGGCCTGCCCCATGTCGTATGGTGGAGGTAAGCGGGATCGAACCGCTGACCTCTTGCATGCCATGCAAGCGCTCTCCCAGCTGAGCTATACCCCCACGGAAGAGCGCGGATTATACCGGCGGCGCCCCGCTCCTGTAAATAAAGGTCAGCCAGAATGCGCGCCCAGATTCTGGTCGAGGCGTGCCAGGACCTGCGCCTTGCCAATGAGCTCGAGTATTGCGTCGATCGAGGGCGTGTGGGTGGTGCCGGCGACCAGCACGCGTAGAGGCATGGCGATCTTGGGCAGCTTCAGCTTGTGTTCTGCAACGACACTCTTGATCGCTTCGTTGATGTTGGCGCGCTCCCACTCTATTTCTGCGAACCGCTGCCTCAATTGCCTCAATGCAGGTTGGACGTCTGCGGTGACGTGCTGCGCTTTGAGCGCATCCGGAGCCTCGATTGTGCGATAAAAATATTCGGCTGCAGAGGCCAGCTCCCTCACGGTGGACGCGCGATCCCTGAGCAGCCCGACGACGCGAATGAGCGGCGGGCCCGCCGTCAGGTCGAGGCCGTCCTGTACCAGAAAGCGCTGCGTCAGCTCGGCAAGTCGTGCTTCGTCCGCTTCTTTCAGATACTGCGCGTTGAGCCACGTCAGCTTCTCCGTGTCGAAGCGCGCCGGCGACTTGCTGATGTGCTCGAGATCGAACCACCCGACGAGCTGGTCGCGGGAAAATTTCTCTTCGTTGCCGTGAGACCAGCCGAGCCTTGCGAGATAGTTGAGCAGCGCTTCTGGCAGGTAGCCTTCTTCCTCGTATTGCATGACGCTCACCGCGCCGTGGCGTTTGGAGAGGCGCTCGCCGTCCTGACCGAGGATCATCGGCACGTGCGCGAACTGCGGAAGCTCGGCACCGAGGGCGCGGTAAACGTTGATCTGGCGCGGCGTGTTGTTCACGTGATCGTCGCCGCGAATGACGTGCGTGATCTTCATGTCGATGTCGTCTACGACAACGCCGAAGTTGTAGGTCGGGATACCGTCCGCGCGCATCAGCACGAGATCGTCGAGCTCGGCGTTTGCGACGGTGATTTCGCCTTTGACGAGATCATTGAACGTCACCGCGCCCTCGTCGGGATTGCGAAACCGGATGACGGGCTTCACACCCGGCGGCGGCTGAAGCCCCAGAGATGCTGCATTCTCGGGCCGCCAGCGCCCGTCGTAACGCGGCTTCTCTCCGCGCGCACGCTGTTGCTCGCGCAGCGCGTCGAGCTCTTCCCTGCTCGAATAATCGTGATACGCGTGCCCTGAACGCAGGAGCTCGTCGGCGACCACGCGATATCGCTCGAGCCGCTCCATTTGAAAGTACGGTCCTTCGTATTCGAGACCGAGCCATTGCATGCTGGCGAGGATCGCCTGCGTCGACGCATCCGTGGAGCGCTCGCGGTCAGTGTCTTCAACACGGAGAATAAAGGTGCCGCCGTTCTTTTTGGCGTATGCCCAGCAGAAGAGCGCCGTGCGTGCGCCGCCGATATGCAGGTAGCCGGTAGGACTGGGAGCAAAGCGGGTGCGAAGCATTGGGATGGTGCGAAGAAAAGGGGCGATTCTACGCCCGAGCGTTGCCCCTCACCCTAAACCCTCTCCCCACCGCGCGGGGAGAGGGCAGGTTCACGCTGTCACTGGTGCCCGCCGCTTGAATTCTTCGACCGTGTGGTCAATGCGCTGGAAAACTGCGCCTTCGTTCCTCATCGTCTCGATAAGGCGCTCGAGCATCATGATGCGATGGCCGCGTCCGATGATAAAGGGGTGGCACGTGTATGTGAGGACGCCCCACTCGGTCGTTTCGCGCATGTAGCGAAAATCAGCGATCCAGTTGTCGTACACATTGCCGGCATTCTGCAGTCCCTGGCGAAGACTGTGCTCAGTGCGCACGTATTCGAAATGCGGAGAGTCGTCAGTCGACCAGTGAATCGGCATTTCGACAATCGCGCTTTTCTCGCCGAACCTTGCAGGCTCGGTAAGCTCGATCACGTCGCCCTGCCGCGCGTAATAGGGCGTGTAGTCGTCCCCCATCATGCTGCTGTCGTACACGAAGCCGTGCTTCAGAAAGAGCTCGACGGAGTGTGGGCTGAGATCCCACGACGGCGAGCGATAACCGCGCGCGTACTGACCCGATATCCGCTTGATCGCTTCGTTTCCACGAATGAGCTCTTCCTCTTCCTTTTCGCGCGTGAGGCTGGCGGGCGGTCGATGCGTCCAGCCGTGGTGCGCGATCTCGTGGCCTGAATCGACGACTGCTTTTACTGCCGCCGGAAATGTTTCGATCGTGTGGCCGGGCACGTACCACGATGTTTCAATCCCGAACTTGCGAAAGAGGTTCAGCAGCCGCGGCGCACCCACACGCGGGCCGAACTCTCCGCGCGATATCCAGCCCGGCGTCGTCTGCTCGCGCGAGATGAAGCCGGAAATCGCGTCGAAGTCGAAGGTGAGACAGACGATGTGTTTGGGCATGGGGATGGCGCGCAGTTACCTTGATAGCGCCGGGCGATTATAGCGGCTCCACCCTCGCGTCTTTCCCGCGAGCCTCGCGCGCGATCCAATGCAGTATCATTTCGCTTCTTCTGCACTCCGGAATTCCCATGCTCGATCACCTCGTTCAGAACTGGAGTGTGCGCAAGCCTGCCGCGCAGTCGCGCGGCGGCATTGTGGCGACACAAAACCGCGTCGCCGGAGAGGCGGGCGCCAAGATTCTTGCAGCGGGTGGGAACGCGGTGGATGCGGCCGTCGCAACGGGCCTGGCGCTCGCGGCAGTCGAGCCCTGGAACAGCGGACTCGGCGGCGTCGGGTTCATGCTGGTTTACGTTGCGAAGGAAAACCGCGTCGAAGTCGTCGACTTCGGACCCATCTCGCCGCGCGCGCTCGATCCTGCGGCCTATCCGCTCACCGGCGGCTTTACGAGCGATCTCTTCACCTGGCCCACGGTAAAGGATGACCGCAACGTCCACGGGCCCGCGTCTTTCGCGGTTCCCGGGCACGTGGATGGACTCTCGCTCGCGCTCGAGAAGTTCGGCACGATGCGCTTTGCTGACGTGATCAGGCCCGCTGTCGCGCTTGCCGACCTTGGCATCGCCGTCGATTGGTATCTCACACTGAAGGTCGCGACGATGACGCGCGAGCTTGCGCGCTACCCCAGCACCAAGGAGATCTGGCTTCCGGGTGGTTACCCGCCGGTCACGGCCGCGGGTGCACCGCTTGGGCGGCTCGTCTTGAAAGGCCTCGCTGCAACCATGCGCCGTCTCGCGGACGCCGGTCCGCGCGATTTCTATGAAGGCGATGTTGCTGCGAGCATTGTGCGCGACGTCAAGGCGATGGGGGGCGATCTCGCGCTCGAGGACCTCAGGAATTATCGCGCCCGGATTGTGAAACCGCTGGAAACCGAATACCGCGGGGCACAGCTCGCGCTGACCCCGGGGTTAACCGCAGGGCCGACCATGCAGCGCGTGCTTGCACAGCTTCAGGACGTGAAGCTGCGCTCAGGCGGCCCTCACGCCGATGCTTTCGTCGCCTACGCACGCGTGCTGCGCGAAGGCTACGCCGAGCGGCTCGCCACGATGGGGGAAACGAGCGACCATCGAGATCCATCCACGACGACGCATCTCAATGTCGTCGATCGTCACGGCAACATGGTGGCGCTCACGCAGACGCTGCTGTCCGTATTCGGCTCGAAGGTGGTGCTGCCATCGAGCGGCGTGCTGATGAACAACGGCATCATGTGGTTTGACCCGCGTCCCGGCACACCAAACTCGCTCGCGCCGGCGAAACGTCCGCTCACCAACATGTCTCCGATGATCGCGCGACGCGACGGCAAGGCGTGGTTCGCGATCGGCGCTTCGGGTGGCCGAAAGATACTGCCCGCTGTATTTCAGATCGCGTCGTACCTCATCGATCACGGGATGAGCCTCGAAGATGCTTTCCACCAGCCCCGCATCGACGCGAGCGGCGGTGACACCGTAAGTGTTGATCCACGCCTGCCGGAGCCGATCAGGAAAGCACTGTCGGAGCAGTTCCCTACCCTGGACACCGAGCTCGTCGTCTATCCGACCAACTACGCCTGCCCCAGCTCGGTGCTGCGTGATCCCAATGGGGGCATGCATTACGGCATGAGTGACGTCATGTCGCCCTGGTCGGGCGCCGTGGGTGACAGCTGATCGTCGCAGCCAGGAACGTCTTGAGCTTGCATAGCGCATCGCGCTTCATGGCACACATGTTGCGCACGGCAGTTCACGTGCACAGACGAAAAATCTCATCAGCGCCCGGCTTCGTGATCTTTCTGCTGCTCGCGGGCACGGCACACGCGCAGTCCGATCTCCAGAGCTACCCCTCGAAACCGGTGCGCTGGATCGTCCCTTTTGCCCCCTCGGGTCCCACCGATCTCCTGTCGCGCGCCGTTGCCGACAAATTGTCGCAGCGCATGGGCCAGCAGTTCGTCGTCGACAACTGGCCGGGTGCTGGCGGCAACATTGGCGCCGAGGTCGTTTTCAA
>JBKJPI010000551.1:0-28576 GCA_046595235.1 Burkholderiales bacterium
TCCATCGCAGGGGGCGCTGCCGAAAGGCGCACCGCCCGTGTGTGACAACTTTCGGCAGCAGCCGGACGCACTCGAGCACGCTGCGGCGCTCGATGCGAAGTACGGCAGCAATCCGCCGCTCGACGAGCTGCCGATGTACGGTGTCGTATTTTCGTTCAAGGATCCATTCGACACGATGGACATGCGCTCGACCGGCGGCGGAGACGCGGCATACGACATCGACTTTCCTGCGCGCGATCACAGCCTCGTCGCCCAGCTTCGCGCCAGGGGCGCGATCATTTTCGCCAAAGCGCTGAACACTGAATACAACGGGCGCGCCGGAAACCCGGGTGGGCGTCACGAACCGTCCAGGGTTCTGCCTTCGGTGCTGGGCTATCAGCGCAGCTCGTGGGCCGGGAATCCATCCAACGTTTACGACACGACGCGTGCAGCGTCGCTCGGTTCGAGCTCGGGATCAGGTGTCTCCGTGAGCGCGAATCTCTGCATGGTGAGCCTCGGCGAAGAAACGCGCGCGTCGTGCCGCGGCCCGGCGAATCACAATGCGTGCGCACTCATCCTGCCGCATAAGGCGATGCTGGGTTTTGATGGCGGGGCTATCGGCGCTGACATCTACTGTGACCGCACCGGCATCCTCGCCCGGTCGCTCGCCGATTGTGCGAAGGTCCTCGATGCGCTGAAGGATCCCGTCGGAGGGTATTACGATCCTCGTGACCCCTATACGACAGTGCCGCGATCGTCGGTGTTGAGCAGCGGCTACGCCGTCCATACGAAAGCTTCGGACTCGCTCGGGGGCATGCGCATCGGCATCGTGCGCGAGTCGATGCTCAATCCCGGCCTCAAGGCTGCCGAAGCGATCACGACCGCGGCCGCCAAGGAGATCAAGGCAATCCTGCGTGACAAGCTCGGCGCCACGCTGGTGGAGTCGTCGGATCCGCTGTGGACGGCAGACTCCGAGATCGAGCAGATGAAAGTCGACTTCCGGCGCGCGCTCGCCAGACTGGTGCCGGTCTTCATGCCTGACATCCTGTTCCGTCTCGGTGCTGACGGGCAGCCGCTCTTCAGGGAATTCGCCGCCGCGATTCAGCCGACACAGTTCGCGCCCGGCAAGACATTCGGCAGCGGCCCGATGCAGCCGATCGACTACTGTGTCGCGCTCGCTAACGGTCTCGTCGAGCCGCCATCGAACCTCGATATCTCGACCGTGCAGCAGCAGGAGCTCGCGCCGACGTTCCGCTATCACATCAAAGAATATCTGAGCCGGCGTGCGGCCGACTGGAAGGCGCGCGGTTTCACCGAAACGCTGGTGGACTGGCCAAGCCTCAACGCACGCTCGAAGTTCTGGGGTGATGACGGGCGCGCGGCATTCAGGAACTGGGAAGAGATCACCGATCCGCGCAATCCTCCCGGCGGCCGGCAAGGCGTGAACGAGCGCATCATGCTGCGCGAGTTGTTGCGGCGGGTGGATATGATGGTCATGCTCGAGAACCGCCTCGACGTGCTCGTGCGGCTCCACACGCCATTGCCGCCCGCGAAAATCGGCGGGCCCGAGGTGCCGGGGCTCATCCGGCGTCTGCGCGACGAGTCGCAGTACGGCCCGAACGCCGGTCTCACTGAAGTGCTCGTTCCCGCGGGCTACGTGAAGACGTCCTACGATCCCGTGTTCGCGTTGAGCCCGAATCGCGAGCAATACATCGGCGCGGCTTCAGACACGGCTACAGTGCTGGCTGAGCCGGGCCTGCCGTTCTCGCTCGTCTTCCGCGCAGAGCCCGGCAAGGAAGACGTACTGCTCAAAGTCGCTGCGGCGTACGAAGCTGCGTCCAGGCGACGCGTGCCGCCCCCAGCATTCGGGCCGTTGCCCACCACAATGAAATCCGCGTAAGGCATTACTTGTACATGTTCAACCCGCCTTTATAGGGGTTGTACTGTCCGACTTCGTTTCCATTGCGTGCATCGCGAAAGGCGACCACGTCGTTAACGCTGGTGCCGTCGAAGTAATAGCGGTAGATCACATCGGCGTGTCTGGCGCGAGTCTCCGTGTCCATGAGATAAAAGCCCGGGCGCAGCGAAGCTTTGACCGTGCCGGCGTGCTCGGCATCGATGCGGCGCAAGCGGCCGTCCGCAACCAGGTTGTCGATGACTGCCTTACGCTCAGTCTGGGCGCGAGCAGACTTGTCGATCGCGATGACCTGCCCGGTCGGTGGCGCTGCGCGCGGCGGCGGTGTCGCTTCGATCCAGAGCCAGACGCCGAGTACAGCGAGCAGCATCGCAAGTCCGAGCGCTCGTCCCCAGAACGCATTACGTTCGGCCACGTAGCCTTTCCCGCTAGTCACGATGGCGGAAGCGGATCGAACGTGGGATCCGCGGTCAGGTCATCGCGCTGGATCCGCGCGAGGATGCGTCGGGTAAATCCATCGTCCGGAGTACTGTTGCCGCGCAGCGCATCACCGATCAAACCGTAGATCGTAAAGCGGTCGCGCATGGCCGCATCGCGCGTGGCCTCATCGAGGACCGGTTTGACCTGCTCCGCGTCCAGTTGGCCGTCGAGAAGCTGCGATACCTTCAACGTCATGACTACCACCTCCTGTCGCGCATGGACCCGATGACGGGCTCGAGTCGCTGAGCGATGAACTCGCGCGCCCGGAAGATCCGCGTGCGCACAGTGCCGATCGGTATTTGCAGCATCTGCGCGATCTCTTTGTACTGCTTGCCCTCGACCTCGAAAAGAACCAGGGGCTCCGCCAGGTCGGGGTCTATCAGCTGCATGGCGCGCTGCACGCCTTCCGCGATTTGCTTGGCGACCAGGGCACGCTCGGGATTTTCGTTGTCGCTGCCGTGAGTGTCCACAAAATCGTCGCCTGCCGGCGCGATGTCCTCCTGCAACACCACAACCTTCGACTGCCGCGTCACAAAGTTGAGAGCAGCGTTTCTGCTGATGCGATACACCCACGTGTAAAAAGCGCTCTCACCCTTGAAGGAACCGATTCCGCGGTAGACCTTCATGAAAACGTCCTGCACGACCTCCTCAACATCGCTTGCGCGCTTTACATACCGCGCGACATGTCCGGCGATGCGGCGTTGATACTTGACCACCAGTGCTTCAAAAGCGCGTGTATCTCCAATCTGCGCCAGTCGCACCAGTTCGTGATCGGGGTCTGTGGCCATCATCATGGGCGAGGAAGGATACGCAGAGTTCTTCCCCTCTGCAAACAACTGTGCCCGCGTACTGGAAGGTTGATATGTCATCAATCGTCGCTTCGTTTTGATTCGGTTGAAACCCGTGCTTTTTCGCGGGGTCATTGAGACCATTAGCTGAAGCAAGTGCCAGCAATCGGGACCCGCCGTTCGCGAACCGGTTTCAGTTTTATCAAGGACAGCCGAAGATGACGCGCGGAACAAACTTTTATTCTCAGGAGTGCTACGCCATCGAGCGTGGACAATATGTTCTCTACTTCGGGAAAGCGCGTGTTCTGGTAACGCGGGCCGTGGCGGTGCTGCTCGATACCCGTCTCGGCACGCTGATCACGCACGGCGACCCGATATCGGTACGCCGTGAGCTGGACGAGATGCGCCGGGTGTCCCGGGCGTCGGACGCCCTTCAATATGACGAGGACTGGCTGCTTCTCGAAGGTCGTCCGGAGCTGGAGGGCCTTAACGCCGTTCTCAGAAACGCGTCCGACACAATCGCAGTCAGAGACGCATTTGCAGGGGACAGCGAGCGCATTGCGCTGAAGGTTACCCAGGCGTTAATCGAGCGCGTATCACGCCGCGAGTGAGCGGTCGCGCGAGAGAGAGCCGGGTTCGCCGGTACTCTCGCTCGCGATTTCACCTGTTAGTTAGGCAGCATCACGCTGTCGATGACATGGATGACGCCGTTCGTCGCCATGATGTCGGTCTTGATCACTTTGGCGTTGTTCACGCTGACGCCCGATGTGGAGGCATTGATCGAAAGTGCCTGGCCCTGAACCGAGTTGACCTGACCCGTTCTGACGTCGGCAGCAACAACAGTGCCGGGTACGACGTGATAGGTCAGCACTTTCGTGAGCGCCGCTTCGTCGGCGAGCAGTGCGTTCAACTGGGCGGCGGGAATCTTCGCGAAAGCCGCGTCGGTCGGCGCAAATACGGTGAACGGACCTGGGCCTTTCAGCGTATCGATGAGTCCCGCAGCGGTCAGCGCCTGTGCCAGGGTCGTGAACTGGCCGGCTCCGACGGCCGTGTCGACGATGTCGGCTTTAGCAGCAGGCGCACTGTGCGGCACGCCGTAGCCTTGTGCCATGACTGCAGTCATGCCGGTAGAGAGGGCGGCCGCTGTCACGGCCGAAGCGATAAGTTTTTTGACGCTACGCATTTGAATCTCCTTGTGTCGAATCGAGGAACCGCGGTCTGTGACGAAAGACCCGGCATCAGCTTGTGAGTCGCACCGGCGAAGCCGAGGACCCATCGCTACACCTGACCCCTCGCTTGTGGCTGAGTTTCAACTTTCTTAACGACGTGAGTTGAGTCCTTTCTATGGTTACGGCCGCGCTTCGATGGCGTTGCTCGACGACCTGAATCGCTACGGCATCCGTCGTCAGCCGCGGCAGCTGAACTTGCAGGCGGTTAACGGGACCATCGGCCGGATTGCCGTAAAGCCCCCGTCAACGGGCCAAACCTGGCCCGTCACCCGCGCGGCGTCAGGCGAAAGCAGCCACGCGATGATGGATGCGACCTCTTCGGAATGGTCGTCATCGGACTGGTTCTGACCGTTCTGGAATTCCGAAACATGAAATAAGGCGTTGAAGCGTCGCACCGAGCCCGTCCTCTTCGCGGGAACGATGGCAATACAGGCGCGTAACATACGCGCATGACCGAAGACATACGTATCCACAAGGGTCGCAAGCGGATAAACCTCGCGCTGCAGGGCGGCGGCTCGCACGGCGCCTTCACCTGGGGCGTACTGGAACGGTTGATCGGCGACCGCCGCATTTTCATCGATGGCCTGAGCGGCACCAGTGCGGGCGCGATGAACGCCATCGTCTTCACCGACGGCTTCGTTCGCGGCCGTCAGCAGGGTGCGATCGACGCCCTTCGAACCTTCTGGAGCCGGGTCAGCGAAGGCGCACTCGTGCCGATGGCGATGGCAAGGGCCTTGTCTCCCATGCAAGCCTCCTGGAACATGGATGACGCGCCCGGCTTCCAGATGCTGGATGCGATCACACGGATGTTCTCGCCCTATCAGCTCAACCCGCTCGACCTGAGCCCTTTGCGAGACATCCTCAACTCGATGGTCGATTTCGAGGGCTTGCGCCGGCACAAACAGGTCAAGCTCTTCGTCGCCGCGACCAATGTGCGCACCTGCAAGCTCAAGGTCTTCCGCACGCACGAAATCACCGTCGATTGCCTGCTTGCATCCGCGTGCCTGCCGATGCTCTTCCGCGCGGTGGAGATCGACGGCGAGAGTTACTGGGACGGCGGCTACATGGCCAACCCGGCGATCACGCCGCTCGTCGATGACTGCGTGAGCAAGGACGTAATCATCGTCCAGGTCAACGCGATGACCCGCCCGCAAGTGCCCAACACCGCGCGCGAAATTCTCAACCGGCTGAACGAGATCAGCTTCAACTCATCCCTGATGCGCGAAATGAACGGCATCAGCACCGTGACGCGACTGCTCGATAAAGGCTACGCCGAGGACCTGGGATTCGCTCCCGTCCGCTTTCACATGATCCAGGCCGAAGATGCAATGAGCGATCTCGGCACTTCGAGCAAGTTCAACGCCGACTGGAAGTTCCTTACCTATCTACACAAACTGGGTATGGAAACCGCAGACCAGTGGTTGCGAAAAAATTTCGACGCGATCGGGAATGCGTCGACGCTCGACGTCATGAAGACGTATGAATAGCGCGGCGGTGAAGCTGCACGATCAGGTCATATAGCTCGGATCGACCTTCGCCATCCAGCGGCGCACTGCTGCCCACAACATCGCCGGGCCGTCTGCTGCTGCGCCTTTGGCATCTGCATTCTGGTCCATCGTCATCGTGGTCTGGCGGGTGGTCTTGCTCACCACGTTCATCGGCGGCATCGAAAGCTTGGCGCCACCCGACTGCGCCATGACCTGAATCTCGCACGCGGTTTCGAGCCGGCGCATTAAGTTGAACGCCTCACCCGCGGTGGCGCCGCAGGTCATGAGCCCGTGGTTGCGCAGGATCAGCACGTTCTTCGTACCGAGCGCTGCGGCGATCTGCTCGCACTCGTCGGCTTCGTTCGTCACGCCCTGGCAATCATAGTATGCAAGCTTGTCGTAGAGCCCCATCGAGCCGAGGTTGATCGGCAGCAGCCCCTGCTCCTGGCACGATACCGCAACGCCCGCGTTGGAATGCGTGTGGATCACGCACTTCACATCCTCGCGCACGCGGTGCACCGAGCTGTGCACGACGAAGCCCGCGGTATGCACCGGGTAGGGCGAGGGATTCACCTTGCGGCCTTTCAAGTCGACCTTCAGCAGGTTCGACGCGGTGATTTCGGTGTACATCAGGCCGAGCGGGTTCAGCAGGAAATGGATTTCAGGCCCGGGCACGCGCATCGAAATGTGGTTGTAGATGATGCTCTTGTGCCAGCCCAGGTGCGACACGACGCGGTACAGGCATGCGAGATCGACGCGGGCTTCCCATTCCTCCGGCGAGCAATCGATGGTCGGCGTCGTCTGCAGTGTCAAGGGCGCATTCATCAGGCAATCCTCCTTCGGGTTGAACAGCGTGCGGGGCGCAGTCCATTCTACAGTTGGCGGTAAAGGCTTTCAGATATGGCGCAGGAATACCTGTCTTCTCCAACGACGGGCCACACCACGCCGCCTCCAGACTGCATCGGTCGAAACCTGCCAAGTAACTCGCACCGCGGGCCGTTAACCGCCCTGCCGGCGCGCCAGATCACCCCTTAGCGTCGGAACCGCCGACCGATCGAGCACGACGAAACGAGGCCATGTTGAAAATAAAGCTCTTTGCTGTCGGCGTTCTGGCTTTGAGCCACAGCGTCTTTGCGCAGCAGCCGACCCCCTCTGGCGGCCAGCTCAAGCAGATTCCACCGTCGCCGCCGGGGCCCGAACGCTCCGCACCCGAGATCCAGATCGAAAAACGCGGTAGGACCTCGAGTCCCGCGCGCGACGAGGTCAAGGTCGTCGTCAACACGTTGCGGGTGACGGGAGCCAGGATCTATTCCGAGGCCGAGCTTGTCGCGATCGCCGGTTTCAAGCCAGGCAGCGAGCTCAATCTCGTCGAGCTGCGGGCGATGGCCGCGAAGATTGCGGACCACTATCACAGGAACGGCTATTTCGTAGCGAAGGTCTACCTGCCCGCACAGGACATCAAAGACGGCGCTGTCACCTTCGCTGTCATCGAAGGCGAATACGGCAAGGTCAGCGTCCGCAACCAGACAAATCTTGCGGATCGCATTCCCAGCTACTTGCTCGAAGGTCTGAATGCCGGCGACACGATCGCGATTGCTCCGCTCGAGAACCGCCTTCTGCTGCTGTCGGACGTTCCGGGCGTGACGGTGAGATCGACGCTGATTCCCGGCGCTTCTGTCGGCACCTCCGACCTGATCGTGGACGTGACACCAGGCCAGCGCGTGACCGGCAGTGTCGAGCTCGACAACGCAGGCAATCGCTACACCGGTGAATTTCGCGTCGGCGGCACGGTGAACATCAACAATCCCACAGGCAACGGCGACGTCGTGAGCCTGCGCGCGCTGACTTCAGGCGAGGGGCTGCAGTATGGGCGCGCGTCGTACCAGATACTGCTCGGCAAGGCGACCGTAGGTGTCGCCTACACCGCCCTGCGTTACCGGCTCGGTGAAGAATTCGAGCGCCTGCGAGCACACGGCACGGCGCAGATCGCGAGCGTCTACGGCAGCTATCCCCTGATTCGCTCGCGCAACACCAATCTCTACGCCATCGCCGGCTTCGATGCGAAAACCTTCGATGACCGCGTCGATGCGACATCCACCGTGACCGAGAAGAACGTCCAGGTCGGTATGGTCGGGCTCTACGGCAATCACCGCGATGATTTCGGCGGCGGCGGTCTGAGCACGTATTCCATCAGCGGCAGCTTCGGCAACGTCGACATCGAAACGCCTGCCGCTCTCGCTGCGGATGCGGCTGCGGCGCGAACCAACGAAGGCTACGGCAGGCTCGCGTTCACGGCTACTCGCCTGCAGAGCGTGACCCGAACGATCTCGCTGTACGGCGCGATCTACGGTCAGGTCGCGTCGAAGAACCTCGATATCTCCGAAAAAATGGTGCTTGGCGGCGCTTACGGCGTGCGGGCGTATCCGACGGGCGAAACGTATGCCGATGAAGGCTACGTCGCGACGCTGGAGGCGAGGCTGCTGCTGCCCAAGTTTGCGGAAAGCATGCCTGGACAGATGCATGCGATCGCCTTTGTCGATACCGGCACGGTCACCATCAACAAAGAGCCGTGGACAGGTGGTACGAACCACAGAACCCTGAGCGGGGCGGGCGTCGGGCTCACGTGGTCCGCCTACAACAACTTCGTGGTGAAAGCAGGCTACGCACACAAGTTAGGCAATGCGGTGGCGACCTCGGCCCCCGATTCGAGCGGCCGGTTCTGGCTGCAGCTCGTCAAGTACTTCTGATCAGAACCTCCGCAACGAACCCACGCTGAACACACCTTCGGGAAGCAACCATGAATCGCCTCTACCCATCGATCTGGAACGACAGCACAGGGACTTTCGTCGCGGTCTCGGAACTCGAGACGAGGCGCGGCAGGAAATCGTCGCCACGCGCGAACCGAGCGGAGGACAGTGCGCGCTTTGCCCTGCGGGCAATTGCGGCGTCCCTAACGCTGGCATTCGGCGCGAACGTGTACGCCCTGCCCACAGGCGGCGCAGTATCCGCCGGGGGCGCGACCATCGCTGGCGCCGGCGCGGGCAAGATGACCGTCACGCAGTCGACCCAGAACGCAGCCATCAACTGGCAAAGTTTCAGCATCGGACAAGGCGAAGCCGTACGGTTCGTGCAGCCGAACAGCAGCTCGGTCGCACTTAATCGCGTGCTCGGCGCGGATCCTTCGAGCATCTTCGGCAGTCTGTCGGCGAACGGCAGAGTGTTCCTGGTCAACCCCAACGGCATCCTCTTCGGCCAGGGCGCGCAGGTCAACGTCGGCGGGCTCGTCGCCTCCACGTTGAACATCACCGACGGCGACTTCATGTCGGGCGCCTACAGGTTCTCGGGTGCGGGCAATGGCGCGATTCTCAACCGGGGATCGATCAATGCCGACGGCGGCTACGTGGCCCTCCTCGGCGCCAGTGTCAGCAATGAAGGCGTGATTACCGCGAACATGGGGACCGTGGCACTGGCCGCGGGTAATGCCATGACGCTCGACGTCGCAGGCGATGGACTGCTCAACGTCACGGTGAACCAGGGTGCTGTCAACGCGCTGGTGCAGAACGGCGGTCTCATTCGCGCGAACGGCGGCCAGGTGCTGATGACCGCACAGGCAGCGGGCAACCTGCTCAATACGGTCGTGAACAATACCGGCATCATCGAAGCGCAGACGCTCGAAAATCACAACGGCACCATCCGCCTCCTCGGCGACATGCAAGGCGGCGCCGTCAACGTGGGCGGCACGCTCGACGCATCCGGCAGCGGCGCGGGGCAGACCGGCGGTTCGGTGCGCGTCCTCGGCCACACGGTGAATCTCGCGAACGCTTCGATCAACGCATCGGGTAATGCGGGCGGCGGACTGGTGCTCGTCGGCGGCAACTTCAACGGCGCGGGACCCGAGCAGAATTCGCAGACCACGTCGATGAACGCGGCATCGATCATCAATGCCGATGCCATCACCACAGGCAATGGCGGCCGTATCGCAGTCTGGTCGGATGGCAATACGTCGGTCGCCGGCACGCTGACCGCACGCGGCGGCGCGAACGCCGGCAACGGCGGGTTCATCGAAACCTCCGGCAGGCACGTTTTCCTGGCTGAGAGCCTGCGCGTGAATACGCTGGCCGCGAACGGGAAGACCGGCATGTGGCTGCTCGATCCGTTTCCCGATCACATCATCGCAACCGTAGGCGGAGACGAGACGCCTGCCCAGGTGGCCCTGAGTCTCGCGACCACCAACCGCGTGATCGCAGTGCCACGCGACATCATCGTGTCTGACGCGGTGACGTGGGCGACGGCACAAACGCTCGAGCTGCGCGCCGGCAACGATGTGCGCGTGAACGCGGCCATGACGGCGAGCACCGCGGGCTCCGGGATCCTGCTGACGGCCGTGAATGACGTCGTCGTCACGGGTGCGGTCACCGCAAGCGGCGCCGGCTCGACGGTCAACATGACCGCTGGGCGCGACGTGACCACCACGGGTGCGATCACGGCCAGCGCCAACGGCGCCACGATCAACATGCTGGCCTCGCGCAACGTGAGCGTTGGCGTGGTCACCGCCGATGGCGGAGGCTCGGTCACTCTGCGCGGCGCAAACAACGTCGTGGTCAACGGCACGATCAGCGCCGACGGTGGACCCGTCACACTGATCGCGGACAACGACGGCACCGGCCCGGGTATCGCGGGCGGCACCGTCGCTTTCGTCGGCGTGGGCCAGGTGGTCTCGCCGAACACCACGATCCGCTTTAATCCCGCGACTTACGCAGCCACGACCGCCGAGATCGCGAACTACGTCACCCGGGTGAGCGCCGCTTCCGATATCCGGGCGTGGGTCTTCGCGCAAGGTGTGAACAAGACTTACGACGGCACGACCGCGGCAACGCTCGCCTTCAGAGGCGACCCGAGGTCAGGCGGCGACGTGACATTGATTCCCGGCACCGCAACCTTTGACACACGGGACGTCGGCACCCTCAAGACCGTCACTTACAGCGGCTTCACGACAGGCGGAGTGAACGTCGCCCGCTTCGCCCTCTTCTCAGCCGCTGTTCCCGGCGCCGGCACCACCACTGCAGACATCACGCAGGCGCCGCTGACGATCACTGCCAACAACGCAACCAAGGTTTACGGCGAAACCGCAGTCCTCGCGACCACGGCGTTCACCTCCGTCGGTCTCGTGAACGCGGAGACCGTGGGCAGCGTCACCGAGACGAGCCCCGGCACCGTCGCCACAGCCTCTGTTGCGGGCAGCACTTATGCGATCACGCCGAGCAACGCAACCGGCGGCACCTTCACGCCTTCGAATTACGCGATCAACTTCATCAACGGCACGCTGACGGTCACGCCGGCACCGTTGATCGTCACTGCAAGCAACGTCACCAAGCTCTACGGCGAGACGCCTACGCTGTCGGCGTTCACTCAGACCGGTCTCGTCAACGGTGAAACGATCGGCAGCGTCACCGAGACGAGTCCTGGCACTGCAGCGACGGCGAGTGTTGCGGCGGGGCCGTATGCGATTACCGCCAGCAACGCCACCGGTGGGACCTTCACGCCGTCCAACTACACGACCACGTTTCTGCCGGGTGTGCTCACGGTATCCGGCGCGCCGTTGCTGGTGACTGCAAGTAATGCGACGAAGAGCTTCGGCGACACGGCGATCCTCACGGCATTTACCACTGCGGGCCTGGTGAATGGCGAGACGGTGGGCAGCGTTGCCCTGGCGAGTCCTGGCGCCGTCGCGAGTGCGACCGTCGCGGGTAGTCCGTATGCGATCACCGCGAGTAACCCGACCGGCGGCACGTTCACGCCATCGAACTATACGATCGCCTTCACCCCCGGGACTCTGGCGGTGACTTCCATCGGGGCGTTACCCGTTATATTGCCCCCCGGCTCGACACCGCCGGGCTCAACGCCACCGGATGCAACGCCGCCGGACCAGCCCACCGGAACGATCCCCACCCCCACGAGCCCGAGCACGACGAGCCCGAGTACGACGGACCCCAGCACGACCAGCCCAGGCATCACGAGCCTGGACACCACCACGTCCAGCCCGGACACCACGACGACGAGCCCAGGTACCACAAGCCTGGGTGCGACGAGCGGCGTGCCCGGTCTCAATCTCACGCTGGTCGGCGGGGGCGTCAACGTGCCGCGAGTGCAGCTCGTCCAGATGACACCGGCGCGGACTGCGCCGGTCGCATTGGCGCCGGTCACGGGTCCAGGCGTCACACAGCCGGCACAGGTCGGTCCTGTGAGCTCCACGGAACAGGCGCAACGAGCGGTACGAGGCGCCCGGGCCGCAAGTGCGCCGGCAGCGTCCGTGCCCCTGCGCCGCACGCCGAAGAATGACCGCAACTAATCGCCGGCGACGGCTGGGACTTGGCTTAAACGTTCTGGCCTTCGGCTTTGCTGCGCATCACGCAGTCGCGGCCGAGCATGCCGTGATCGTGGAAGGCAGGAACCGTCCACCGTCTGCACAAGAAGGCGCAGCAGCAGCGTCGGGTGCCGCGAAGCCGACCACTCCCGGACGCGCGCGATTCGAACGCGAGCACGCGTCGCGCGATGCACGGCATATCGCTGACTGGGTTGTCGATTCCGGCGACAACGGGCGCATGCCGTTCATGATCGTCGACAAAATAGAAGCGAAGGTTTTCGTATTCGATGCGGACGGGAAACTGCGCGGCGCCGCGCCCGCGCTACTCGGTCTCGCGCGCGGAGATCACAGCGTGCCGGGTATTGGGGATCGAGCGCTGTCGAGCATCCGCCCCGAGGAGCGCACGACTCCGGCCGGACGCTTCGTCGCTTCGTTGGACCGCAACCTCAAAGGTGAGGAGATTCTCTGGGTCGACTACGATACGGCGATCTCGCTGCATCGGGTCGTCGCCGGCAGGGCTGCCGATCGCCGCCAGCAGCGCCTCGCGACGCCCACCCCGCTCGACAACCGAATCTCATATGGGTGTATCAACGTTCCGGCGAAATTTTACGATCACGTCGTGACGCCGGCCTTTGCCGGAACGACCGGCATCGTTTACGTGCTGCCCGAAACGCGCTCGATTCAGGAGGTCTTCGCTTCGTACGATGTCGGGGCGCAACCCCCGCGCACCGTGCCTCGGAGCGGCACCTACATGACGGAACGTGCTGATCACCCGCCCGATCTGTAGCCCTGCGGCCTCAAAGGGCCGCCTTCGCGCCTGAGGTTTTGACCACGCGTCCCCACTTCACGATTTCATTGCGGATGTAGGTGGAAAATTCTTCAGGCGTATTGCCCACCCGCTCGAATCCGAGCTCGTTCAGACGCTCCTGCAACTCGCGCCGGTTGAGCGCCTGCACCACGGTGCGGTGCACGCGGTTGATGTAATCGCGCGATGTGCCGGGCGGCGCGATCAGTCCGTTGATCGATTTCGCGTCGACGCCTGCGTAGCCGGCTTCGGTGAACGTCGGCACCTCCGGCAGAACAGCCGTACGCTTCGGTGTCGTGATCGCGAGCGCCCTCAACCGGCCTGAAAGCATGTGCGGTTTCGCGGCCGACTGCACGGTAAAAGCCATTTCGATCTGCCCGCCGAGAAGATCGGTGACGGCCTGGCCCGATCCTTTGTAGGGGATGTGCTCGACATTGGTGCCCGTTACCGAGCGGAACTGCTCACCCGCCAGATGAACCGCGGTGCCATTGCCGGCCGAGCCGTAATGGAGCTTCCCGGGCTGCTGCTTCGCCAACGCCACCAGCTCCTTCACATTCTTTGCCGGCACCGTCGGATGCACGAGCAGCACCAGCGGCGAGAGTGCGATCAGCGTAATGGGCGCGAAATCCTTCTGTGCATCGTACGGCAGCTTATCGAAGAGGCTTGGGTTGATGACGAAAGCCGCGTCGATCATGCCGATCGTCTCGCCATCGGGCGCCGCTTTCGCAACCATCTGGGTGCCGATCGTGCTGCTGCCGCCGGGCCGGTTGTCCACGAGCACCTGCTGCTTGAACTCCTCCGCAAGATAAGGCGCGATCTGGCGCGCGAGCGTATCGGTGCCGCCGCCCGGAACGTAGGGCACGATAATGCGCATTGGACGGCTGGCACCGCTCTGCGCGGCCGCGGGCGTTACAGCAAAGCTGAAAACACCGGTGCACAGCATCACAGATACAGCGTGCGTTAACACGGGCCTGATCCTGATCATGTAGAAAATCTCCTCGACTGCGTGTGTGTTGGATACTCCGCCTTCACGCTGCGAAGTCGCTGGCTAGCGGAAATGCATCCTGCATGTTTCGTATTTCTTTTATTATGATGGTCGGCCGGCGCGCATCTCAAAGCAAACAGGCGGGTTCCACAACCAGTGAAATCCTCCAGCCACCGCGACCAGTCTCTGTCGTGCTTCTTTTAAAGGGAAAATGATGCAACTCGACATGAATCAGCTCTTGTTCGTGGCAGCGCTCGTGATATGGCTGGGGTGGGTCATCGGTCGGCGATACTTTGGCGGCGATCTCGACAGGCATAAGCCGAGTGAGCCGCCGACAGACGCTCAGGTTCGATGGCACATCCTGAATATGCGCAAGGATATCTCCATGCTTTCGGTAACCAATTTCGCGATACTGCTGGTGCTTATCTACGACGCGGTGCTCAAGACGTAGGCTGGTTTCATCGAACCGAGCGGAGGCCACGTTGGCGGAAGTGTCGCCAATGATCAAACGTACATGCATCGTGAATCCACGAGAGCTCATTCGGCACGCGCGCCTGAAGCTTTCACCACTTTCGCCCACTTCGCGATCTCGGCTTGAATGAAGGCGCCAAATTGCTCCGAAGTACCGCCGACGGGCTCGAGACCGTGCCCAAGCAGCTTCTCTTTCACATCCGGTTGCCCCAGCACCTTCACGATTTCGGCATTGATCTTCATCACGATCTCTCGCGGCGTTGCGGAAGGCGCGAGAATGCCGTGCCAGGTGCCCGTTTCGTAGGACTTCAGTCCGGCGTCAGCAATGGGCGCCACCTCCGGCATCAGCGGCGTGCGCTTCGTGCTCGTCACGCCGAGCGCACGCACGCGGCCGCTTTTCACCAGCGGCACGGCTGCGGGCACTGTTGTGAAGTTCAGATCGACTTCGCCGCTCAGGAGCGCTGTAACCGCAGGCCCTGTACCTTTGTACGGCACGTGCACAATGTTCGTTCCGGAAAGGGCCTTCAGCAGTTCGCCCGAGAGGTGCGTGGCGCTGCCCGCGCCTGCCGAGGCATAGTTGAGCACGCCGGGGCGCGCCTTCGCTATCCCGATGAGCTCGCGCGTGTTCTTCGCAGGCACCGAAGGATGCGCCAGTAAGACGTACGGCGTCGTCGCGAGCTGTGTGACTGGCGCAAAACTCGAGACGAGGTCGTAGTTGAGCCTGGGATAAAGCGTGGCGCCGATGGCATTCGCGACGTTGACCTGAAAAAGCGTATGACCGTCCGGCGGTGATTTTGCGGCGACTTCGCCGGCAATATTGCCGCCGGCACCCGGTCTATTGTCTATGAGCACGGGCACACCCCAGCTCTCAGTAAGCTTCTGCCCGATGAGACGCGCAACGATGTCAGTGCTGCCGCCGGGCGGAAACGGCAGAATCAGCCGAATCGGCTTCGTCGGATACGGCTGCTGTGCAAGAACCGGCGCAGTCAGCGCCGACGCAGCGGCAACAAGGCAAAAGAGCACGACAGATCGCGTCATAGTCACTCCACTTCCGGTTTCATCCCATCCACTGAAGCACGGGGGCGGCGGCGTTCTCCAGGGACTGTGCGACGACATCAACGAGCGCGGGACCGCCATGCTCCGCTGCCTGCGCGAGCACTGCGCCGAGAGCTTCCGGATCTTCGACTTTCCACGTCTTGACGCCGTATTCGGCGGCGACGCGCGAATGCTCGGTGCGAGAGAAATCAACCGAGAAGTAACGTTCTCCGTAGCTCGCTTTCTGACTTGCCTTGATCCAGCCGTACGAGGCATTTGAGAATACGATCATGAGAAGCGGCACCTTGTATCGCACGATTGTCTCGAGCTCGCCGACGGTGAAGCCGAAGCTGCCGTCACCCATGAGTGATACGCATTTGGTCGAAGGGCGTCCGAACCATGCGCCCACGGCCGCCGACATCGAGTAGCCCAGCGCGCCGTGGGCGCGATTGGTGATGAAATGGCGCCCCGGCTCGAGCACTTCGTAGTAGCTCGCTGCGTAGGGGCATGGCGTCCCCGGATCGGCGACGATGATGGCGTCCTTCGGTAGCACGCGATGCAGCTCCGTGAGTACGCGCTCCGGTCTGATGGGTCGGCCGGGCTCTTCTGCGAGCTTGCGGTAAGCGTCGAACTTCGTTTTGCGTGCGCGCTCGACGATAGCTGCTCCGTCGAAGTCACCGCGCACGCGCCGCGCCGCGTGGGCCGACAGGAACGCGTGCAGCGCTTCCAGCGCAAGGCGCGCGTCGCCTACCACTGCGTGTGCAGTTCGATAGTTGGCGGAGATCACCGACGGATCGACGTCGATATGCACGATCGGCACATCCCGTGACGGGTACTTCCAGTGCTCGGTAGTCGTCGATCCGGCGCGACAACCGATGAAGATGACGAGATCGGCCTGCTGCACGACTTCCCGGATCGACACGACGCCGCCATTGGACCCGACGACACCGGCACAGAGGGGATGACGCTCGGAAAGGCTTCCCTTGCCGCTCACGGTCGTGCAGACGGGCGCCCCGAGTAGCGTTGCGACCTTCTCAAGCACCGCCATGGCGCCTGCGATGATCACACCGCCGCCGCAGATGAAGGTGGGCGCGCGCGCGCTCAATATCGCTTCGCCCGCCGCTTCGATTGCTGCGTCCTCGGCGACTGTGCGCCAGGCGGGATAGCGATCGTGACCGTTCTGCGCCCAGATGTCTTCAGCGTCAACGGGCGCCTTCATGATGTCGTACGGCAATCCGATATGTGCCGAGCCCGGTCGACCCGTGGTCATGTGGCGGAACGCGCTGCGAAACGCCTGCGGGATCTGCTCGGGCCGGTCGCACACCGTGTTCCATTTGGTGAGGGGCTTATAGAGCGCCGCCTGGTCGAGCTCGGTCAGCGGGTAGCGTCCGCGCGAGAGCACGGACACGTCCGATGTGATACCGAGAACAGGGATACTGGACTCGTTTGCTTCAACAAGCCCGGGCACGAGGTAAGTTGCGCCGCCGCCGCTCGGCCCTTCGCAGATGCCGGGTTTTCCAGTCACGCGGGCGTAACCGTCCGCCATATAGGCGGCGCTGCGCTCGTCACGCGTCAGTACGTGCGTCATCCCATGCTCCATGGTGTAGAGCGCGTCGTAGAACGGCAGGCTCGTGTCTCCGCACAGCCCGAAGATGTGTCGAACGCCGTTCAATTGCAGCATCCGTACTGCCGCCTCGGCGCCGTTGAAACGATCCATCTGAACCTCCTGATGCACGCGGCGCTGGATTGCGCCCGCGGTATTGCCCCTGCGGTGTGCTCGTCCCGTGTTACGCGTTATACCGCCGACACCTGTCGCGACGGCGACCAATGCTGCCGAAGAACATTCACGTCGTCGAGCCGATCGACGCGGCAGCAGTCGGCATACAGGGCCTCTGCAGCGCTTCTTTCGACAGCGCGGATGGCAAGCGCCATGAACTTGTGCTTGAGTTGCGCGGGGCTGAGCGGGCGTTGCGGGCTTCCGCTCGGATAACGCGTGACGTGCTCGAAGCACGTACCGTCAGCGAGTGCGACCACCACGCGTGCTTCGGCAGGGCTCAGGGCGTGATCTGCCGTCACCACTATCCGATTGCGCCACGCCGTGAGCGTAGCATCGTCGACTTTGCCTTCCTCGAAGTCGGACAACCCCGCCGAACCATGCGTGAATGCGAGGGCGGCCGCGTGCTGCAGGCTGTAATGACTTTCAAGCGCGGTTGCAGGGTGCTGGCGGTCCGCAAGCTCCACCGCGCGCGAGTGCACGGCAACAAGGACCCGGTCCACGCGATCAACGTGCAGCTCGTGCTCTTCTGCAAGAGCGATGCACGAGTCGATCAGCGGATGGATTACGATGCCGCACGGATACGGCTTCAGGATCACGTCCAGGAGCGCGTAGCCGGAGGGCGGATCGACAAAGGCCTCGCCACTGCGCGGCTGCCCGAACAAGTGAAAAAAACCGAACTTCGCTTCAAGAGCATCCGGGTCGCTGTCGAAATTCGCCTCCGCAAGTAATGCGGCGGTGACACCGGCGGCCGCGGCCTTGCCGATGTTCAGGCTTTTGCTCGGACTGGTGAGCATTGCGCGCAGCCCGCCGGAGAGCGTCGATGCGATCCCCAAAGCATGTCGCGTGCGTTGCTCGTCCAGACCGAGAACAACGCACCCCGCCGCCGCCGCGCCGAGCGTGCCAAGCGTCGCGGTGATATGCCATCCGGCATCGTAGTGCGCTGGAAAGAGCGCCGCGCCGATCCGGCATTCCACTTCGACACCTGCCACAGTGGCCAGGATCAGTGCCCGGCCGGAGGCGCGTTTCGCTTCGGCTAGCGCGAGGGCTGCAGCGACCACGGCGCCGGTCGGATGAATCAGCGTCGCCGCATGCATGTCGTCGTAATCGAGGGCGTTGGCCGCGACGCCATTCACCAGCGCTGCGTTCACCGGATCCAGCGCCGCGTCGCGCCCGACCACGGAGGAATCACTCCGTCCGCTGAGCTGCGTCGCTACCTGCCGGACCTGGCGAACCGCCGGCTCGTTGATCGCACCCAGCGCGCATCCCACCCAGTTGATGAGGGCGCGTCGGGCCGAGTGCGCGACAGCTTCCGGGAGCGACGCGCCCCTGCTGCCCGCAATGAATGCCGCAACCTGCGCGGTGGCGCCTGCGTTAATGGTCGTCCCGGTTCAACGTCATTGCTGGATCTAGAACCGCATCAGATCAGAGGCGGTGGCGACCTGCGCTCATACAGTCGATGGTCGACACGACTGTATACACTTGCAGTGAACCCGGTCAAGGCGGTCCACGCGGCTGCTCAGCGGTCGCGGCGGATTCTCGAGTCCCCTGGCCCAGCCGTTCATTTCCTGCTTGATGTATTCGTCGTCAGGAAAGGCTTACCCGAAGCAGCCGAATCGGTCTTGTGAGCTTCAGCGCCCGCCGAAATGAAAAACCCCTCCGAAGAGGGGCTTTTCGAGCCGCGGTGTGCGCGGCGTTTTGCGGCCTCTAGCGAAGGAAAGGGAGGTTACGGAGGGAAACCATCGGTTTCCTTCTGTTCGTGGGCGGCCAAGCCCGAGCGTAGGCGAGCGCCGCCTAGTGACGGCACTCTGCCGGCACATACTTGTGGATGGAAGCCGGGCTCGAGCAGGCCCAGATCACCTTGCCATCTGCCGCGCTGTAGCTCGGCACCAGCTGAAGCGTGACAACCGTGCCCACAGTTGCGGCGGTGCCTTCGACAGTGATCTCCCCGTTGGCGCCTACTGTGCCGCCGGTGACTTTGCCGCTGACCATGATTGTCGCGCCCGCGTCAGAGCCGCCGAGGCTACCCCGTGTTTGCGCGTTTTCGGAGACCGTCACTTTTTGATTGCTGGCGGCCAGCACCAGCTCCGATACTTTCGCGCGGATGGTGTAATCCTGGTACGCAGGAAGAGCAACAGCCGCAAGAATACCGATGATTGCGACAACGATCATCAGTTCGATCAGGGTGAAGCCGCGTTGAATGCCTCTCATTTTTAGATCTCCTGTAGTGGGATCGCTAATGCTTCGCTACACAGCCTTGCCGCGGCATGGCGCGAACAAGCCATACCGGAACAAAGCACAGGAAAGGGTCCAAACGAGCCAGAGGCAGGCAACTGACTGTGAGTGCAGAACAGCTCAGCTGCGAGATTTTGACGTTTCGGCGGTCCCGCTGCCATGGAGCCGAAGCTCTTTAGGCCGGTGACTTTGCGTCCCCGCCTTTAAGCGGGTTTGCCCTTTCGTTCACATGTGAAGATACGTGACTACGATGTGAGCTGTTATGACTTTTCTCACGCGGTCGGGTTAAAGTTCGGGTGTCCGCGGAGTCGAGCCTCGAAGATGCGATCACTACTGCCGTTCCTGTGGGTTTTTCTGTCATTTCAAACGAGCGTTTACGCCGCGGAGCCTGACGCGGCCGCAGCGCGAACCGATCTGCACGGCTGGTGCAGGGACATCACGCGCGCCATCCCGCAGATCAAACCCGCCGCCTGCATTTCCGCGGGACTGAAACCCTGGGCAAGATCGGTGAATGGCCGCGACATCATGCTGCGCGAATTTACGCCTGCGCAGCGGTCTATTGCGCGGGTGCTCGTCGTCGGGGGCATTCATGGCGACGAGCTGACCTCGGTGTCGATCGTCTTTCGTTGGATCGAGCTCCTGAAACAGCCCTCCGGCGAGGCCGCACGGTACCAGTGGAGGGTGATTCCGGTGCTCAACCCGGACGGCCTCCTCGCGAAGCCGCCGACTCGCGTCAACGCGCGCGGCGTTGACCTCAATCGCAATTTTCCAACCGATCATTGGTCCAGCGAGGCGGCTCATTACTGGTCGGTTTCTACCGGCCGCGATCCCCGGCGCTTTCCCGGCACGGCGGCCCGTTCCGAGCCTGAGTCAGCCTGGCTCCATAGTGAAATAGAGACATTCAAGCCCGACGTGATCATTTCTGTTCATGCGCCGTACGCCGTGCTCGATTTCGACGGGCCGCCGAAAGGCATGCAACCGCCGTTACGGTTCGGTCGGCTGCACCTGCATCGGCTTGGCGTTTACCCGGGATCACTCGGTAATTTTGGCGGCCTGAAAGCAGGGATTCCGGTCGTAACCCTCGAGCTGCCGCATGCGCTCAACATGCCGAATGAGGAAGAACTTGCGCAGGTCTGGCGCGACATGCAGAACTGGCTGAAGCGCAACCTGATCGATGAAAAAACCGGCGCCTCCCCAAGCAACGCCATCCCCGTCGCGCGTCGAGCGCACGCGAAGTGAGCGCTATTCGAAGGCGAGAGAATCGCACCGGCAGGCCGCGCATTTTGATTCGTCGTGGTCAACCTCGACGCGCCGCGGATTTTTTCTCAGGGAGATCT
This sequence comes from Burkholderiales bacterium, assembly GCA_046595235.1. Taxonomy (GTDB): domain Bacteria; phylum Pseudomonadota; class Gammaproteobacteria; order Burkholderiales; family SG8-41; genus JAQGMV01. The sequence continues at coordinate 20,885 of JBKJPI010000551.1, forward strand.
GGCATGGCAATTCGTCTCATTCCATTTATCGGATTCATTCTTGCTCTCGCAACAGCCGCCGGCCACGCCGTTGCGCAACAGCCAGCGCCGAAAGCCGGGCCGCAGAACGAGATAAGGGCCGCGAAGCAGGCTGCAAAGAATGCGGCCGGATTCGAATTCACGGGCACCCTCGCGCGCACGTGCCTCCTTCCGCCGAGCAGAAGTGAAGACTTCCGCGACATTCCCGCCCCCTATGTGTCGGACCCGAACAAAGCGCCGGCCCGCGCCACGTGGTACGCGGATCCCGCAAAGGTCTTCGACAATCTGTACTTCGTGGGCGGGAAGATCCACTCCGCGTGGGTCCTCAAGACGCGTGAGGGCATCATCCTGCTCGACACTATCTATCCGTACAACTCGGAAGAGCTCATCGTCGGCGGCATGCGCAAGCTCGGGCTCGATCCTAAGGACATCAAGTACGTGGTGATCTCTCACGCTCATCAGGATCACATCGGCGGCGCCGAGATGCTCCAGAAACGCTACGGCGCGCGCGTCGTCATGTCCGGCCCCGACTGGGACCTGGTCGAGAAAGTTCCGAATCGCTTCAAGACCATGGCCCCGAAGCGCGACATCGTGGCGACCGACGGCATGAAGCTCACACTGGGTGAATCGACGGTGAGCATCTGGTTCACGCCCGGTCATACCGACGGGACGACCTCCTTCACCTTCCAGGTACTCGACCGCGGGCGCCCTGTGAACGTCGTCTATTCGGGCGGGACCGCGCTGGTATATGAGTACAACATGCCCGAATGGGGCATCAAGAACATGCAGACCTACATCGATTCACAGCGACACCTTGCAGCCAAGGCAAGGGAAACCGGCGCGACCGTTCTCCTGTCGAATCATTCAGAATTCGACAACGCTTTCAACAAGAACCGCATGCTCGGCGGCCGCGGCAACGGGCCTCATCCTTACGAGATCGGCGCGGACTGGGTGCAGCGTTATTTTACGGTGACGGAGAACTGCGCCCGTGCAACCCAGCTCAAGCTCGAGCAACAGCCGGCTCAATCGCGCTGATGCTTCGATCCGTCACTCTGATGCATCAGCGCTGCATCGAGATAGGCGTACTGGCCACCGTAATAATTGCGCTGAACTGATCGGCACCTATCAGCAGAAGAAAAACCAAGCGACTTCAGCCGCGAGCGCGCGAGACGCACGCGCGTGCAAGCGCACGCGTTGCATCGATACAGTCTTGCATAACCGGCGAGTCGACGGCCTCGAGAGCAACCGGAAGCTCGGTGCAGCCGAGGATCAGCTTTTGCGCCCCTCGCGCCAGCAATCGAGCCGCGGCCTGCTGCACCGCCCTGCCGGCTTCCTCGAGCCTGCCGCACTTGACCCACTCGATGCCGGGGTTGATGAACTCATCGCGCTCTTCGGGCGGATTGACCATCAGCTCGATCCCGCGATCCGCCAGGCGATCGTGGTAAATCCGCGACAACAGCGTCGCCTCGGTACTCAATAAACCAATCGGACCGTCGATGGCGTGATCACGCGACAGCGCGTCGCTCACGGCATCCACGATGTGCAGGATGGGCAGTCCGCCTTCGCGGCTGAGCTCGTCGTACCAGAAATGCGCCGTGTTGCAGGGGATGACCACGAAATCCACACGCTGCATTTTCAGCGCGCGCAGTCCGGCGAGCATTTGCGGAAGCGGTGATTCGCTGCCGCTCATGATGGCCTTATCACGGCTCGGCATTTGCGGCACTGAGTAAATGATGACCGGAACGTGGTCCGAGTCCCATTTGGCGGGCGTCTCTTCGACGAGCTTCCTGAAGAAATCAGCCGTCGCCATCGGCCCCATTCCCCCCAGCACTCCGACAAGCTTGCTCATCACTTAAGTCTACTGCTTCGTATCGACGCTGACGCATCGCGAGCCGGTCATGGCGGATTTCCAGGCGCTGGACAAGGTGAGCGTTCCGGACGCGCACATCTCGACACGCAGGAGCTTCGTCGTCGAGAACGGAAAGGCGGGCCTCGCAGAGGCTTGACGCCAGTGTAACTAGAGGCAATGACTCGCCTCATACTTTCCCCAGCGCGCGCAGCACGCACTCCGGCGTGATCGGCATCTGGAAGACGCGCGCACTAAACGGCTTCAGCGCGTCGTTCACTGCGTTCATTACCGCAGCAGCCGCACCGGCGGTGCCCGCTTCGCCTGCACCCTTCGCGCCCAGCTCTGAAGTCGCGGTCGGCGTGCAGGTGTGGCCGACGTCGATCTCGGGCATCTCGCACGCCATCGGCACGAGATAGTCCACGAGGCTGCCATTCATGAGCTGGCCCTCGGGGCTATAAACGCACTGCTCGAGGAGCGCGCCGCCGATGCCCTGCACGACGCCGCCGCGAAGCTGTTCGTCAACGAGCATTGGATTCACGATGGTCCCGCAGTCGTCCACGACCCAATGACGAATGAGCTTCACGAATCCGGTGTCCACATCGACCTCAAGCCAGCTCGCGTGGATTCCGTTCGTGAAGACGCCGGCGTAGCTTTTCTGCGCGAAGCTGCGCGTCACCGTGAGCTCGGGCTGGTAATCGCGCGGCACCTTGTCGGTGCGGAAGTAAGCCGTCCGTGCGACATCTTCGAGGGTCATGCGCACTTCGCCACTGGCGGCATCGACGACATCGCCGTTACGAATCTCCAGCAACGAGCTTTCCGATTCCAGTAAACGCGCGACAAACTGCACGATGTTCGATCGCAGCGCGCGGCCTGCTTGCCATACCGCTTCGCCGCCAACGCCGGTCCCGCGCGAGCCCCAGTTGCCGCCGCCATAAGGCGTCGACTCGGTATCGCCCAGATGCACTTTCACGCGCTCGATCGGCACGCCGACTGCACTCGCCGCAACCTGCATGACGACCGCGTGCGCGCCCTGGCCGATCTCGTTGATGCTCGCCGTGGCGACGATGCCGCCGGTGGCCGTCAGCTTGATCGTGCATGAGTCCTGCGCCGCGATGGAGGCGCCGCCGAGGCCATAGGTCGCGGACGAAGGATTGGAGCTCTCGACGAAGCTCGCGAGCCCGATGCCTCGAAAAATCCCGCGCCCTCTCAGCTCTGACTGCTCGCGGCGCAAGCGCTCGTAATCCATCATCGCCATGAGCTTTGCCAGCGCCGCGTGCTGGGAAAGCTTTTCGAACACAACCCCGCTTTTCAGTTTGTAGGGATAGGCATCGTCGGCAATGTAATTGCAGCGTCTGAACTCCGCGGGGTCGATGCCGGTCGCTTCCGCCGCGAGATCGACGAGGCCTTCGGTGACGGTGCAGGCAATCGGATGTCCTACGGCGCGGTATTGCCCATACATCCCCTTGTTCTGGAAGACGACACGCGCCCGCGCGCGGTAGGCGCCGAGCTTGTAGGGGGCGCCCGCCAGATTGCTCACCTGGATGCCTTCATTCACGCCGCCGCGCGGATAGATCGAGTAGGGACCGATTCCATAAAGGTCGTCGACGTCGACCGCAAGAATGTCGCCTTCCTTCGAAAGCGCCATGCGCGCTTTGACGCGGTGGCCTCGCGCGTGCACGTCCGACACGAAAGATTCCAGCCGGTCGCACACGAACTTGACCGGGCGCGCGAGCGCGATCGCTGCGGCGACGGTTGCCATCTCGTCACCGTAGATATGGATCTTGAGTCCGAAGCTCCCGCCTACGTCCGGCGCGATCACGCGGACACTCGTCTCCGGCAGGCGGCAGTGGCGCGCGAGGATCCACTGCATCATGTAAGGCACCTGCGTCGAGTGCCATACCGTGAGCTGACGATCGGCCGGCTCGAAATCGGCGAGTATCACGCGCGGCTCGAGCGAAACGGGCGTGTGCCGTGCGGTCTCGAACGTGGCCTCCACGACGTGCGCTGCGTGAGCGAAAGCCTCATCCACGCCGCCGCTGTCGATGAGGCGCTCATGACAGAGATTGTTCCCAAGCTCCGGGTGGATGACCGGTACGTGCGCTTCGAGCGCCGTCTCGGGATCGGTCACGGCCGGCAGCTCTTCCCACTCGATATCGACGCGCTCGAGCGCATCCTCGGCCTGTGCGCGCGACTCCGCCACCACCAGTACGACCGGCTCCCCCTGCCAGCGCGCGCGATCGATTGCGAGCGGGTATTGCAGCGCCGAACGCATGCCCGCGATGTGCGCGAGGACGCCTACATAGGGCTCGACCAGCCGCGCGACATCAGCGCCGGTGAAAACTGCGACAACGCCGTCTGCCGCGCGTGCTGCGTCCGCTTCGATGCGCAGGATTCGTGCGTGCGCAAAGGGGCTCCGTACATAAGCCGCATGCGCTATGCGTGCGAGCTTCACATCGTCGACGTATTGACCCCGGCCGGTCGTAAGGCGCCGGGCAGCGGTGCGAGGCAGAGCGGCGCCGATGTAGTCGGTACCGCCCGGGTTTTCAGGGTGCCTGGAATCCATCAGGCTCGGGCTTACGCCCCCGCCCTTTCGAGGCGCATGGCGCACACCGCGAAGATCGCTTCGACAATCGACTGGTATCCGGTGCAGCGACAGTAATTGCCGCTGATCTGATCACGAATTTCTTCCCGCGTTGCGCCCGGGTTGCGCTCGACCAGCTCGGCGGCCGTGATGAGCATTCCGGGCGTGCAGAAACCACACTGGAGCGCATTCAGCCGGTGAAACGACTGCTGCAGCTCGGTGAGCGCGCCCCATTCGGTGAGGCCCTCGATCGTTTCGATGCGCACGCCATCCGCCTGAACGGCGAGCATCAGACAGCCGCGAATGATTTCGCCGTCCGCAAGCACCGTGCACGCACCGCACACGCCGTGCTCGCAGCCGAGGTGTGTGCCCGTGAGTCCCAGCGCCTCGCGCAGAAAATCGACGAGGTGCTGGCGCGCCGGCACGCGCAACGCAATCCGCTTCCCATTCACCGTCGTGGTGATCTCGACCAGCGCGTTCGCGTCGACTGTCATCAATGCACCTTGCGCGGGCGCGCGAGATCGACGATCGCCCTTCCCGCGAGCACGCGTGCCAGGTGCAGTTTCGTCGCAGCACTCTGATAGAGATCGGCGTCCGGCGCGATGTCGCTCGCCACATGCGCCTGCGCCGCAGCAATAAGATCGTGCGAGAGAGCATGCCCTTCGAGTGTCGATGCGACGTTTCGAGCGAGCACCGGCCTTGCGCCGACGCCGAAGAAAACGAGACTCACGTCGGAAAACCGCTGGTCTTCATACGCAGCGCACGCAGCCACGCCCACGATCGCGTAATCGCCGCGGCGCCGCGCAAGCTCGAGAAATACTGACCGCATGTGCGGCGGCTGGACCGGGAACTCCGCAGCGACGAGCACTTCGTGCGTTTCGAGGGCCGTGGTATAGAGACTCACGAAGAAATCGCGTGCATGAACGCGCCGCTCGCCGGCACGGCTGGCCAGCACGAACACCGCGTTCAACGCCACGCTGCACGCCGGGAGCTCCGCGGCAGGATCGGCGAACGCGATGCTGCCGCCGAAGGTGCCGCGGTTGCGTATCGCAGGATGAGCCACGTGCGGCATCGCTTCCGCGATGAGCGGTAAATTCAGTGCGATCTCGCGCGAGCGCTCGAGAACGCGATGCCGGGTCAAGGCGCCGATTCGCATAGTACCGTCAGACACGGAGATGCCGGCCAGATCGGAAAGACCGTTGATGTCGATCAGGAGAGCCGGCGCGAGGAGCCGCATGTTGAGCGCAGCGACGAGGCTTTGGCCACCCGCCAGGATGCGCGCTTCATCTCCATACTGTTCGAGGAGCTCGAACACCTGAGACAACGTTGACGGCTTGACGTGAGCAAATGCGGGCGCCTTCATGGCAGGGACTGTAGAAGATGGTATAGAGTGAGTCAACGCGCCCGCGAGCGCTGACAGCCTGGAGGATATGGTGCGTGCAAGCAGCAGCTTGATCGTTGCCGGCGTTTCGCTTCTGCTGTTGCATGCGCAGGCGCAAGCCGGGCAAAGCTACCCGACGAAACCGATTCGCATGATCGTCGCGTTCGCCCCGGGCGGCGCACCCGATGCTTTCGCGCGGATCATCGGGCAAAAGCTTTCCGAGCAGATGGGCCAGACTGTAATCGTCGACAATCGCCCGGGCGCAACCGGCAACATCGGTGCCGAGATCGTCGCAAAAGCGCCTCCGGATGGCTATACGCTCTTCAACGCAACGCTGTCCCTCGCAATCAGCCCTGCTGTTTACAGTAGCGTTTCGTTCCATCCACTCAAGAGCTTCGCGCCTGTGACCCTCCTCGCTTCAGTACCTCTGGTGCTGGTCGCGAATCCGAGACTGCCGGCGCGATCGGTTCAGGAGCTGATTGCATACGCCAAGTCCAATCCTGGAAAGCTCAATTACGCGAGCGTCGGCGTCGGCAGTCCGCAGCACGTCTCCGCCGAGTTGCTGCAGATGATTGCGGGCGTGAAACTCGTTCATGTCCCCTACAAAGGGGGTGGCCCGATGTCGACCGCCATTCTTTCCAACGAAGCACAGCTCGGCCTTCCGGCCATAGCGCCCGCCCTTCCCTATGTGCAATCGGGGCGTCTGCGCGCGATCGCTGTCACGGCCCCGAAGCGCACTCAGGCGATGCCGGATACGCCCACCTTCGCCGAGGCCGGACTGCAGGGAATCGAAGCTGACAACTGGAATGCGATCCTTGCGCCTGCCCGGACACCCGCAAGCTTGATCGCCAGGCTCAATGCCGAGATCTCGAAAGCCGCGCGCGCGCCCGATGTTGCCGAGCAATTCATTCGACAAGGTGCGGAAGTGAGCCTGAGCACGCCTGCTGCGCTCGCTGAAAAGATGAAAACCGAAGTGGAAAAATGGACTCGGGTGGTGCGCGCGGCCGACATCAAGCTGCAATGACGCGAATCGTCTCAGGGACGTGCGTGGTTCAGCGCTCCAGGTTGGGCGAAATAAAATCATCTCCTGAAGGAGGATGTCCATGCCGCCGCTCGTAGCGCGGGCCATTGCGCTTGCATTCGTTCTCAGTGCGGGCTGTGCGATGGCGCAGACCTATCCATCGCGCCCAATCCGCATCGTGTCGCCCGGGCCGGCGGGCGGCGGGACAGATATCGCTGCGCGGTTGATCGGACAGAAACTGACCGAGCAATGGGGGCAGCAGATCATCGTCGACAACCGCGGCGGGGCGGGCGGCATCATCGGCATGGATCTGGTCGCCAAGGCGCCGCCCGACGGCTATTCACTGATACTCGTCTACGGCAGCTACTTCATCACGCCGTTCGTGCATGCGAAGCTGCCGTACGATCCGGTCGCCGATTTTGCACCGGTGATACACCTTTTCAATGCGCCGCTGATGATTGCTGCCAATCCGCGCGTCCCGGCGAAGAGCATAAAGGAGCTGATTGCGCTCGCAAAGAAACGGCCCGGCGTGATCACCTACTCGACCCCCGGGGTCGGCAGCGGCTCGCACCTCGGCGGTGAACTGCTCAACCACTCGGCTGGGATCCGGCTCCTTCACGTGCCGTATAAAGGCACCGCACCCGCGATGAGCGACGCGATCGGGGGCCAGGTCGATCTCCTGATCACCGCAGTGCAGAACACGGTGCCACACGTGCGCGCAGGGCGCCTGACCGCGATAGGCACCACCGCGCTCAAGCGAACCAACGTACTGCCCGACGTGCCCGCGGTTGCCGAAACGCTGCCCGGTTTCGAAGTAACTTCCGCATACGGCATCCTCGCGC
>JBKJPI010000686.1:0-9870 GCA_046595235.1 Burkholderiales bacterium
CCGCGAGGATCGAGCGCATTACGCGCGCCCCCTCGTCCGACGCCACCGCTTCGCGTGCGGAGGGCAGGCCGTTCTCGTCATAGAGCGCAGTAACTTCGCCAAGGAGCGCAAGCCTCGCATTCACGTGCGAATCGAGCTCCGCCACGTCCGCGGCCTGCGCCGGGTCGCCCGCGACTTGCGCAGCGATTGCCTGGCGGTACGTTCGCGCGCTGGCGGTCAGGCGTTCGAATTCGTCGCGTTGCTGCTGTCGGCTGGTTACGAGGTATGCAGCCTGCGCTGACTCCGCCCCGGCGAGCACGACATACAGATTAGCCAGTGCATCGCGCAGCTGCTCACTGCGTACGATGCCTTCGACGGAGCGCGCGAAGTCGACGCTCGCGCGGTAAGTGAACCCGGCGCCGACAAAAAGAAGCAGGAGAGCGCCCGTGAAGGCCGCGAGTACTTTCTTCTCGACCGACGAGCGCGCGACCCGCGGGTACGGGCGTCCCGCAGCAGCCCAGGACGCGATGATCGTTCCAAGGCCGATCAGCACGAACGCGATTGTTGCCGCCACTGGGGAAAGCCAGCGATTCGTCAGGATCGCGCTCGCGTCCGTCAGGTATCCTGCAATCGGCACTGCGCCGACAAAAGCCGCGAGGGCGGCGGCAGACCAGACGAGCGGCCGTAGCGACGGCGCGTTGAAAGCGGTCAGCGACAGGCCGATACCCATAAGCGCCACGGCCGAGTACGGCGACATGCGGCCGGGGACGCTGCCCGGGAGGTCGGTGGTGTCACGGAAGAAGAGCTCGTCGATATGAAGGTTTACATCGAAGACATGCTGGGCGAGCGTAACCAGGCCGAGCAGGAGCACTGCAATGCCCATGATCTGCGCGCCGGAGCGCGTCGAGTGCGGATGGTCGTGATTGCGCCACAACGCACCGGCTGCGAGAAGGAGCGCGACGGCGGTGTTGGCCTCGACCGGGGCCTCGCGAGGCAGCACACTCTTCAGCGGGGGAAGGCCGAAAGCCCAGCCTGCCAGTGCGCACAAGCTGATCGCGACCGTCAGGATGACGGCGAGCCGCGGGAGAAGGGAGGTTGCTTCCAGGCGCATGCGTAGCCACGGTGAAAAAACAGCTGGACGAGCGATCTAGCAGTGCGAGTGCCTGAGAGGCTTTCATCGACGGAACCGGGGGTTAGTCTCCCACGCTTCGCAACGCCGATGTCGCTGAATTGATGGGAAACTCCCGGAATCGGTGATTCGCTGGTCGGGTGTTCGCTGGATTGAGGAAAAAGTCATGGATATGCGCAAGTCTCCTGTCATACGCAGTGCGACCGATTCCGATATCCCTGCAATCCAGGTGATCTACGCCCACCATGTACTCCATGGACTCGCTTCTTTCGAAGAAGCGGCGCCGTCGCTCGAGGCGATGCGCGCGCGCTTTCGTTCCGTGATCGGACTCGGGTTGCCATACGTCGCGGCCGAGATCGACGGGCATGTCGCGGGTTACTGTTACGCGGCGCCCTACCGTGCAAGGCCCGCTTACCGTTACACGGTGGAAGACTCAGTCTATGTCGCAAAAGGTTTTGCGCGGCGCGGTATCGGCTTAGCCCTGCTGCAGGCGCTGATCGGGCGCTGCGAAGCCGGACCGTGGCGTCGGATGCTCGCGGTTATCGGGGATAGCGGCAACGCCGCATCGATTGCGCTGCACGCCGGCTGCGGCTTTGCGCTGATCGGCACCCTGCCTTCGGTCGGATTCAAATTCGGACGTTGGGTCGACAGCGTGCTCATGCAGCGCGCCCTGGGTGCAGGCGACACGAGCGCCCCGTCGCAGGAAGGTCTGCTGCGCTGAAGACGTGCAGCGAGACCACCAGGTGGCGCCGCAACGGTGCAGCGAGGCGCCTTGTGACGCGATGCCACAACGTGGCGAGTGCGTGGTGCGCTTCTTGCGTAGCGCAGCTGCATCGACTGAACGCAGAAAGACAACAGGGTGAGTGCAATGCTGATACGTCCTCCGGTTCCGCCCTTCACGCGGGCGAGCGCTGCTCAGAAAGTCAGAATGGCTGAAGATGGGTGGAACTCACGTGACGCCGAACGCGTGGCGCTGGCTTATACGGAGGACAGCCGTTGGCGCAATCGTGCCGAGTTTCCGGTCGGGCGCACCGAGATCGTGCAGTTTCTCAGGCGTAAATGGGCGCGCGAGCTCGAATACCGTCTCGTCAAGGAACTATGGGCGTTCGAAGAGGCGCGCATCGCCGTGCGTTTCGCGTACGAGTGGCACGACGATTCCGGCCACTGGTATCGCTCGTACGGAAACGAGAACTGGGCGTTCGACGAGCACGGCCTGATGGCAACGCGCCACGCGAGCATCAACGATCTCCCGATCGCAGAAACTGACCGGAAGTTTCGCTGGCCGCTTGGCCGGCGCCCCGACGACCATCCGGGACTGTCAGAGCTGGGCCTCTAAGGGTCTGTGCTCGCTTCGCTCGGGCCTCGCCGCCCTACGAACAGAACGAAACCGATTGGTCCCTCCGTAAGCTCCTTTCCTTAGGTTGCGTGTCGGACCGCACGTCCGACGCGCTGCTAGGTCCCCGGCGCGAGGTTGTGCTGGATCGCGCGGGCGCGCGCGCCCGGGGTGAGGTCGACGAGCGCCATCGATCCAAGGCTTTCAGTGCCGTAGTAGGGCGCCGGAACGCCGGGATAACACGCGAGTGTCTTGCCGTGCCGCATCTGCCGGTGCGCATGCACGTGGCCGAGCGCCAGATAATCGAAACCCGACGCAGCAATTTCCTGCGGCGTGATGAGCGACGAGCGTTCGATGTCCGGATCGTCCGAATAAAGGCCATGCGCCATGCCGATGTGCCACATGTCGCCCTTTCGGGGCGGAGCGCCGGCCATCGGGCGATACTCGCGGCTGTGGTCCACCATGCAGCGGCCCCACACGGTGGCGTGCAGCTCGGGGATTTCGATCTGCATCCCCGCGACGTCATCGAGCAGCGTCACGTGCTCGCCGGGCTCGCGAAAGTCCATGCGTTTGAGTATGGAACCGTCCTCCCAGCAATCATGGTTGCCCGCGATGATTACAGTAGGGCAGGGCACGCGGGCGAGCTCTTGGTAAACGAAGTGAATGACATCCTTCCTCACCCGGTTGTCATCGAAGAGGTCGCCTGCGATGAGGAAAAGCCCCGCATCGTTCGCGATCACGGCATCGATTACGCGCGTGAATGCAGCGCGTGCATGCGCGCCGTCGTCCCCGTTGTGGAGATGCACGTCGGAGGTGTGCGCGATGCGCAGTGGTCGAATCATGGCTGTTTCTGTTGCGCTTCCGGGAGCGAGCGGACGGTGAGGAGACAGAGGAGGGCCGCAGCTGCGGTAACGGCCAGCAGCCCGAACGCGGTTACATAGCTCCCTGAAAGAACGTAGGCATTCGCAACCGCTATCGGCCCCAGCATCTTGCCGATGTTTACGAAGAAGAGCGAGCCGCCCGTTGCCTTGCTGATGTTGTGACGTGGCGTGAGGCGCGCGACTTCCGCAAGGAAGGCACCGTTCCAGCCGCTCGCGGTGGAGCCGAAAACGAAGAAGAGCGCACATGCGGCAACGATCGGCCACTCGCGACTCAACGCGAAACAGAGAAGCGATGTCGCCAGCATCACAAGGGACAGCGCTGAAAGCACCGTATAGCAGTTGCGCGTCGCATCGGCGAGCCAGCCCCAGAAAACCCGTCCCGCGACACCGGCGACCTGCGAAGCGGTCAGCACCAAACCGGCTGCAACGAGCGTGTAGCCCATTTCTTCGACGAAGAGTACGACGGTGAACGTCGAGATCGCAAATTGCGGGACGACGAGACACGCGCCCGACAACGACAGATAGCGCAGCGCGCGATGTTTCCAGATCATGACGATGCCGCCGAGCGGATTCATGGCGAGCGGCGTGTCGGGTTTTCTGTCGTCGTCCCACAGCCCCCGGCGTTGCTGCAGCAGTATGATAAGGACAGACATCATTGCCGCACTCACGGCAAGCGCCCACCGCCAGCCAAAGGCAGTGGCCACGGCGGGTGCAATCAGCGCTGCGCCAATCCCACCGAGTGGCACGCCGGTCTGCTTCACGGAAAAGAGCAGGTTACGCCGCCCGGGCGGGGTGAAGCGCATGAGGAGATGCGACGCCGACGGCGTCAGCAGGCCGTAGCCGAGGCCTAAACCGATCGCCGACGCAAAGAAGAAGGCGATGTGCGGTCCCGTTGCGATGATGCATCCGCACACCAGCAGGCCGAGCCCGACCTGGTGGACCCTGCACGCGCCCCATCGCGTGCTCAGGTTGCCCCCGAACACGAGAGAAAAGAGCATGGCCCCCGCGAGCAGGCTGATCTGATACCCGATTAGAGACGACGGAACCCCGAAGCTGAAGGCGACCGCGGGTGCCACTGCCGGCAATGTCATGGTCCCCATCGTCCCCGTTGCCTGGCCGGCAAGCGTGCACACCAGGAGATACATGAAACTATCGCCGGGCGACTCGCGGGTGGCGCTGATGGGGGCTTCGAGACTGGTCAATCGCGGCATGGGCGCCGCAGCCGACGCGGCGTTCAAATTTCTTCTGCCACGATTACCACAAAAACCGGGTAATTACTGCGACGCGCCGACTTTGCCCCACAACGTTTGCATGTTGGGCATCGCGCCGACGTCGCTCCACTCCATCACTTCGCGCACGGCACACGCGGGGTCTCGGGTGTCCCGCTTGATCGGCTTCACGAGCGGCATGCCGTGCGGGGCCACAATCGATGACACCTGCGGTGTGCGTGCATTTTCGCCACACGCAGTCACCACGGCGATCTCACCGTTCTGCAAACGCACCGGTGTTCCGGCGGGGAAGACACCGATGGCCTTGATGAAAAGTCCTGCGAGCTCCTGCGAAACTTTCTTGCCCTGGTCGAGAAAAAGCGCTTTCAGTGCCGCGTTGGGCCGCAGTGCGCGGCGGTATTTGCGGCTCGAGATCCGAGCGCAGTAGACATCGCCGAGTGAGACGAGCTGGGCGGAAACTGAAATCTCGTCGCCCTTTCTTCCCAGGCCGTAGCCACTGCCGTCTATCGCTTCGTGGTGCGAGAGCACCGCTTCGAGCCAGATCTCATCGGTCACACCGCGATGACGCAGCAGCGCCTCGCTTTCCTGCGGGTGACGATTGATGATCTCGCGCTGCTCGGGCGAGAGGGCTTCTTTCTGTGACTGCAGCTCGTCCTGCAGATGAAGGATGCTCACGTTCATGGTGAGCGCCGCGGCGATGGTGGACGTCAGCACGTCTTCATCCATCTCGAGCGCACGGCCAACGACATGGCATGCGATGCCGACGTCCATCGCGTGGCGGATGGAATAGCGGCCATCGCGCTCGAAAAGCGCGGTGGCGAGTGCCACGTCCTGGTTGAGCCGGCAGGCCTCCGCGATGAGATCGCGCAGGCCGTAGATCTCGGTCATGAAATTGTCGCTCGGCTCGTCGGATGCGCAGAGGAGCTCGAGGCGATAGCGTGCTTCCAGAATAGGCGATACGGCCGACGGCCCCTGCTTGTCACGAATGAACTCCGGGCGACGCACCGGATCGTTCTGGATGAATAGTCCCCTTGCGATGAGCCCTTCGACCTGATTCATGCTCGAAATGACGTCTCCCTTCCGCAATAGCAGGCGCCCACGGTCATCGTAGGCATCCCATGCCAGCACGGTGCCGAGCGTCAGCTCCTCGGCCAGGATTCGTCGCTTTGCCATCAGTTCCCCGTTACTTTTTTCATCTTGGTATGCTGGGACGAACGCGTCCGAGCTTTATCGGGAGGCCCGCCGGTAGGACGAGTCGTCTCCCGATAACGGCGAGCGGCACAAATACTTGAGAGCGCGCCAATACAGGCTTCGCGATAAGGCTCATCAGCCGATGTCGGGGCATTGCGCCCGCGAGCCGTAGTAAGATTTACCCGCGTCCGCCGGGCAAAGTCCGGCGGGCAAACATAGGACTTGAGAGCGAGGGGGCCTTTTCATGAACTACCGCCGATCCGAAGCGAAGCAGGCCGCGCGGGAGCAGTTCCGCGGCGTATGGGCCGCGATCACCACCCCTTTCACGCCCGACGGCGAAGTCGACTACGCGGGCCTGCGCAGCAACATGCGTTATTACACCGACGAGCTGGCAATCGACGGTGTCTTCTGCACGGGTACGATGGGTGAGTACTGGGCGCTCACGAAGGAGGAGCGGAAGCGAGTCGTCGAGATCGTCGTCGAAGAGGCGAGGGGCAAGTGCATGACGATTCCGCACACGGGTCACCACAGCGCGGAAGAAACGATCGACCTCACCCGCCACGCCCAGGACGTCGGCGCCGATTTCGCGATCGTGATCAATCCGTATTTCCCCGCGGCCAAGGCGAACGATGTGATGCTGTACGAGTGGTTCAGGCGTGTGGCGGATGCGGTCGACATCGGCGTATGGATGTTCGATACGCGTTACTCCGGATTGAGCCTCTCAGTCGAGCTCACAGGACGCATTGCGGAGCTCGAGACGATCTGCGGCATCAAGTGTTCACGTCCGATCGAGCACTATGCGGCGGTCAGGCGTCTGTGCGGCGACAAGATCGTGATGAGCCATCCCTCGGAGACGCATCTTCTCCCGCTCATGCGCGACTACGGCCAGCGTGTTCACATGTCTTCCGCGACGCCCTACCTTTTTCAGACTGCTGCGTCGCGGCCGATGCGCGACTACGTCGAGCTCGCGCTCGGCGGCAGCTTCGACGAAGCGAAGGCGATAGCGGATGGGATGGCGCCCATGCGGGCTGCGCTGGAGCGCTGGGTGAACGGGCCATGGGACACGCAGCAGATCATCGGGATCGCCGCGATCAAAGCGTGGTCCGAAATGCTGGGCATGGCGGGCGGCCCTGTCAGGACGCCGCTTCTGGATATGGCTGCCGAAGATAAGGAGGCAATGCGCGCGGACCTGGAGAAGGCCGGCCTTTTCAGGCACGAGAAGGGAGCCAGGGCTCCGAGGCAGCGCGCAGCGGCCTGAAGGACGCTCATTCAACGACTCGGGTTCGCGCCCGGGTCCTCACAGCGCAGCGGGTGCGAACGGCCTTCGTCGCGACTGCGATCAAAAAGGACGCGGGTGCATGAAAAAAACCGACATCTATAAGAACGAAGGCTCCAAGATCAACAGCAGGATGAAGTCCGGCAACCAGGGCCGCGCCGGCAATCAGGACACGGGCGTGCCCGACCGCCGCGAACAGCGGAAGCTCGACCAGGCCGCCGGGCTCGTCCCATTCGCTCTGAAGCTCAACATCGATCTGGTGCAGGAAATACAGGCGCGGGCCCAATCCCGCCAGACCAGTGTGAATGCGCTGGTCGCGGAGCTGCTGAAGAAGGCCCTCGCGGGATGATGTGAGGAAGACTCCGAAACGCGACGCGTCGCGGCATTCCGCATGATCGTTCACGTCGTGGACGGCACGTACGAGCTCTTCAGGCACTTTTTCGGCCTGCGCCGGTTCAACAAAGGCATTGATCGGCCGTTCGGCGCGGTCGTCGGCGTACTGCAGACGGTGCTGCAGATGCTGGAGGCCGGTTCCACGCACGTCGGCGTTGCAACCGATCACGTCATCGAATCGTTCAGAAATCGCATGTGGCCGGGCTACAAGACCGGAGATGGCATAGAGCCCGCACTTCTGGCGCAGTTCCATCCGCTGGAAGAAGCGCTCGCCGCGATGGGTGTTCCGGTATGGGCGATGACAGAGCTCGAAGCCGACGATGCCCTCGCGTCCGCAGCTCGCATTGCGGATGAGGATCATCGCGTCGAAAAAGTTTCGATCTGGACGCCGGACAAGGATCTCGCGCAATGCGTTCGCGGCGACCGCGTCGTGCAGATGGATCGCAAAGGCAAAAAAATACGAAACGCGGACGGCGTTCGCGAAAAGTTCGGCGTTGAACCGCATTTGATTCCCGATTACCTGGCGCTCGTCGGAGACGCAGCCGATGGCTACCCCGGCATCCCGGGTATCGGTTCGGTCACTTCTGCGCGTCTCTTGAACCGTTTCGGAAGGATCGAAGATTTTCCGCCCGATGTGCTTGGCGACAAGCTCGACCTCGCGCGCCTCTTCAAGGACCTCGCGACGTTGAGAACAGATGCAACGCTCTTCGCCGACGTCGATGAGCTGCGCTGGCAAGGCGCGACGAGCGGCTTCGCAGTGTGGGCGGAGCGCATGGAAGCACCGCGCCTCGTGGAGCGCTGCTTGAAAGCGCACGGTGCTTCGGCGGCGCATTAATTGCTCCGCAGCAGAATTTAGCCGCTTCATGGAGCTGTCCTGATGACGATCGCCACACGTGTATTACGACCGCTTCACGCGGCACTTCGCGCTGCCGTTTTCGTACTGGGCCTGACCAGCCCGATCATCGCCTCCGCGGAGCTCACGAATGGGGGCCTGATCGGGCCGGGCGTCCGGTCACGGCCGGCATACGATGGCTCGGACTCGCAGCGGACCGAGCTGGTCCCGGTAATTCGCTACTTCGGGCAGCCGTTGTTTCTGCGCTCGACGCAGGGGGTGCTCGAAGGCGGCGCCCGGCTGGCGATAGCACCGGGACTGCATGTCGGCGTGCAACTCGCCTACGAATCGGGGCGCAGAACGCGCGAGTCCGATTTTCTCAAAAATCGTCCGGTGTTCGACCTCGATCGAGGCGCATCGGTCGGGGCGCAGGTGGAGTGGGACTCCAAGATCGGCCCCGCACCCATCACGCTGCTTGCCCGCGTAAGGCAGCATACTGAATCCGACCGGGGGGCACAGGCGGACGTGCGGTTCAGCGTTGGCGTTTTTCAGAGCGGGCGCTTCGGCGCAGGATTGTTCACACAGGCCACGTGGGCAAATGACAAATCCACGCGTTCGTTTTACGGCGTGACGCCGCAGCAATCCGCCGCGACAGGTATTCGGACTTTCGACGCGGGCAGCGGGCTCCTGTTCGCGAGCTATGGCCTTCTGTGGTCAGTAGACCTGGCGCAGGACTGGGCGGTTGTCGGAAGTGTGGAGCAACGTCACCTGACGGGGGATGCGAGGCGAAGTCCACTCACGGAGCAGTCGACGAGCCATTATGTGAGCGCGGGCGTTGCCTACCGGTTCTGAAGGCTTAAACTGCGATTGACGTCATCCGCGTGTTGCGAGGCACGAATCAAACCATGATTTCGACGACACACAAGCCTTTTCCCGTCATCAGCATCGAAGGCGACGCCTACGAATGCGGCGTGCAGCACGGCGCGCAGGCGGCCGAGCGCGTTGCGCGCACCATCGATTTCTATCTCGGCGTCTTCGGGCGCCAGTCGAAGCTCTCGCTCGAAGAAGTGCGAGAGCGCGGGCGCGCGTTTCTCACGCAGATCGAGGCGATCGATAGCGCGATCGTGGCAGAGCTCAGGGGCATCGCGGACGGCGCCCGGCAGCAGCTCGAGGACATCGTTGCGATCAACTGCCGTACGGAGCTCATATATGGCGCCTCGCGCGGCAATCGTGCAGCAACGGAGTGCACGACGATCGTTGCGCTCCCGGAAGCTACACGCAGCAAAGGCGTCATCATCGGCAAGAACTGGGACTGGCGCAGCCCCACGATCGAATCTGTGGTGATACTGCGTGTGCGGCAGCAGGGGAAGCCCGCGCTCTCACTCATCGTAGAGGCCGGCATGGTCGGGCGCGACGGCTTCAACGAGCATGGCATCATGGTGTGCGGCAACATGCTCACGTCGAGCGCTGACAAGGGCAGAGTCGGCGTTCCGATTCCGATACTGCGCCGACGCATCCTCAATTCCGTTCATTACTATGAAGCGATCGACACTTTGACGCGCTCGGCGCGCGGGGCGTCGGGCAACTACGTGCTTGCCCATCGCGACGGCGTCGCCATTGATTTCGA
>JBKJPI010000001.1:0-7025 GCA_046595235.1 Burkholderiales bacterium
CTCGCGGTCACCGCGCGCATGGATGCGCGCGGTGAGAAAGTGCTCGTCGAACGCGAGAGCACGCTTGCGCGAACGCGTCAGCTGACGCTGGGCTCGCTCCTCCTGACACTGGCAATCGCAACCGGCATCTTCCTGACACTTTTCCGCGGCATCAGCCGCGAAATGGCTGCACGGGCCCTCGCCGATGAGGCCTTGCGGGAAAGGAACCGCGAGATCTCAGCGCTCAACAGCGAGCTTGCCGAGCGTGCGGTTGAAGTCGAGGGGGCCAACAGGGAGCTCGAGTCTTTTTCATATTCGGTCTCGCACGATCTCCGCGCGCCGCTGCGTCACATCGACGGCTATATCGAGATGCTCAGGAAGGAATCCTCCGGGCATCTGCCGGCCGAACCGCGGCGTTATCTGGATGTCATCGCGGATTCCAGCCGGCGCATGAGCACACTCATCGATGACCTGCTCGCTTTCTCGCGCATGAGTCGCTCGGAGCTGCGCGTGCGCCGGGTGGACGTTGATGCCCTGGTGCGTGAAGTCATCCAGCAGCTCGAGATGCTCACCCGCGATCGCCAGATCGAGTGGCGTATCGGCCCGCTGGGCGCTGCAGCTGCCGACCTGCCGATGCTGCGACAAGTTTTCGCGAACCTTCTCGGCAACGCAATCAAATATACCCGGCCGCGTGACCCGGCCGTGATCGAGGTCGGGTGTTCAGGTGAGGACGGGGGGAAACGCGTCTTTTTCGTTCGTGATAACGGCGTCGGATTCGACATGACTCACGCAGCCAAGCTTTTTGGCATTTTTCAGCGGCTGCACCGGGCGGAGGAATTCGAAGGGACAGGCATAGGACTTGCCAATGTCCGGCGTATCATTGCCCGGCACGGCGGCCGCGTGTGGGCCGAGGCGGAGCCGGAGCGCGGCGCTGCCTTCTTCTTCACGCTCGACTGGTTTGACGAGCCGGACGGCGCGGGCACTGCACAAAAACAGGGGTAACGACATGAAATCGCCACCGCGAATACTGCTCGTCGAAGACGACGCGCGCGATGCAGAGCTCACGCTCAACGTGCTTGCCGCAACGGGTTGCCCCCCGGAGGTCATTCACCTGCACGACGGTGCAGAGGCGCTCGACTTCCTTTATCGACGCGGCGCCTACGCGGATCTCGACGCACCGCCGCCCGCCGTCATGCTGCTCGACCTGAAAATGCCGCGGATCGACGGCATGGAGGTGCTGCGCCAGGTGAAAAACGACCCGCTGCTGAAGACGATGCCGGTGGTCGTCCTCACGTCGTCCCGTGAAGATCGCGACCTGTGCGAAACCTACGCGCTCGGCGCCAATGCGTATGTGGTTAAACCGGTGCGATTCCAAAACTTTCTGGAAGCGATCCAGTCGGTCGGCGCGTTCTGGACCGGTCTCAACGAGCCGCCACCCACGCCCGGTTCAGGTGCTGCCGGGTAACGTTATGCTGCCCGATCAACCAACGGACCGCCGGCTCCGGGTGCTGCACCTGGAGGACGATGCGCTCGACGCCGAAATCATCGCATACAAGCTTCGGGACGACGGCCTCGCTTGCGACATCCTGCACGTGTGCGATCGCAGCGGCTTCGAGGCTGCGCTCGATGCGGAGACGTTCGACCTCATCCTTTGCGATTACAACCTGCCGAACTACGATGGCCTTTCGGCGTTGGGCCTTGCGCGTGAGAAGCAGCCCAACGCACCTGCGATCGTCATCTCAGGAACTTTGAGCGAAGACGAGGCCGTGGAGTGCCTTCGGGGCGGCGCAATCGATTACGTGCTCAAGCAGCGGCTGCAGCGCCTTGCGCCCGCCGCCACGCGCGCGCTGCGCGAAGCCGACGGCCAGCGCGGACGCAGGCAGGCCGAATCCGCGCTCCGACTGCGCGAGCTCGCGATCGATGCGGCGACGAATGCGATCTTCATCGTGGATGCGCAGGCCGTCGATCACCCGATCGTGCACGTGAACCGCGCTTTCGAAAAGATGACCGGTTACGGCGTCGAGGAGTCCATTGGACGCAACTGCCGCTTTCTCGAAGGGCCCGGCAGCGATCAGCCCGAGCTCGAACGTTTGCGTCAGGCCATTGCGACCGGCAGCGAGGCTTCAGTGCTGCTGCGCAACTATCGCAAGGACGGAACGCTCTTCTGGAACCAGCTCCAGATCTCTCCCGTCCGCGATGATGTCGGCACGGTGACGCATTTCGTCGGCATTCAGAGTGACGTCACCGAGCTGAAGAACTATCAGGTCGAGCTTGAATACCGCGCGAATTACGATGGTCTTACCGGGCTTGCGAATAAAAACCTGCTGAACGACCGCCTTAACCAGGCGATCGCGTGGGCCCATCGCACCGATGGCCGCGTTGCGGTTCTCTACATCGACCTCGATCGCTTCAAGCTCGTAAACGACAGTCTGGGGCACGCTAAAGGGGACGGACTCCTGAGGAGCGTTGCCACTTGCCTGAAGACGCACGTGCGCGAATCCGACACCGTCGCGCGGCTGGGCGGTGACGAGTTCGTGATCGTGCTGAACGAAGTCGAGGATGCGGTCGCCGCCGGCGGCGTCGCGCGAAAAATCCTGGCCGATCTCGGTTGTCCCATTACCGTGGACACGCACGAGCTCTTCGCGTGTGCCAGTATCGGCGTTGCGATCCACCCCGGTGACGGGCTCGATGCGGAGACGCTCATCAAAAGCGCCGACATCGCGATGTATCGTGCGAAGCACAGCGGCGGCGACCAGGTGTGCTTCTATACGCAGGACCTCAATGCAAACGCGCTCGAACGGCTGAATCTCGAAGCGGATCTTCGACGCGCTCTGGCGATGAACGAGTTCGAGCTGTATTACCAGCCGCGGGTGGGCCTGGGTTCCGGATTCGCGACGAGCGTCGAAGCACTCATCCGTTGGCGCCGTGGCGATGGTGCCCTCACGATGCCCGAACGATTCATTCCGCTCGCCGAAGATACAGGGCTCATCATCCCGATCGGCGAATGGGTGCTGCGTACCGCGTGTGCCCAGATGCGCGAGTGGGTCGAGGCGGGGCATCATGGAATGCGCGTCGCGGTAAACCTGTCACCGCGGCAGTTCCGCCAGGCCGATCTCGTCGCCATGATCGTCGGCATACTCGCCGAAACGGGCGTCGACGCCAATTGCCTCGAGCTCGAGATCACCGAAACCGCCGCGATGCACGATCCTGAAGTCAGCCGCAAACTGCTCGAGACGCTGAGTGGCCTCGGCATCGCACTCGCAATCGACGATTTCGGCACCGGTTACTCGTCGCTCGCCTACCTCAAGCGCTTTCCCATCAAGAACCTGAAGATTGATCAGTCCTTCGTCCACGGCATACCGGACGACGACAACGACATGAACATCGTTCGGTCGATTATCGCGCTCGGCAGAAGCCTCGGCTTCACGGTCATCGCTGAAGGCGTCGAAACCGAACAGCAACGCACCTTCCTGCGCGCGGAAGGCTGCGACGAGATGCAGGGTTATCTTTTCAGCCGGCCGAAGCCAAGCAAAGAGCTGGAGGGGCTTCTTCCGCCGATGACGGAAATAGCAGCGCTCGCTTTCGCTCGGGCCTCGCCGCCCCACGAACAGAAGGAAGCCGAAGGTTTCCCTCCGTAACCTCCTTTCCTTGGTTTTGCGTGTCGAAGGGTAGTCCGAACACGTAGCTAGCGCGGCTTGCCGATGCGGCTCACCGCGTCAGACATCATCGCACGCACTTTCGCGTCTTCGTGCGAAAGCGCCAGCCGTGAATAGATGTCGAGCGCGCGATCCGGCTGCAAGGCAAAACGGTAAGCCGTAAGGACACACGCGACGCCCTCGCGATGCTTTCCCTGTTTCGCGTAGATGAGCCCGAGCGACCCCCACGCCGTGGCGCGCTCCGGCGCCATCTCGAGCGCTGCCAGGATCGCCGGCTCGGCGGCGGCGACGTCGCCGGCTTTGAACAGTGCGTACCCCAGGTTCTCCACGATCTCGGCGTCACTCGCGTCGGCAGAATGCGCGTCTTTGAAGATCGTCGCAGCCTCCGCAAACCGTTGCCGCTGCCACAGGGCGAGCCCGCGCTCGTTGAGCTGCCGCGCGCGTGGCCGATCGAGGCGCACGGCCTTCGGTTGTGCTTTCAGCTCAGCGATGACGTTCCGAAAGCGCACCTCGTCGCCGGCGATCGCCGCTGAGACCAGGGTGGACGCGTTCGCGCGTTCCGCGCCCCACGCATAAGTCGTGATCTCGAGGAAGAAAAAAGCAGCGGCCGCAACGGCGCGCCGCACGCGCGGCGGCCTCAGGGCTTCAGTCTCCATGACATCTGCGTGAGCCGATGCAGAGTAATGTCCGGCGCAGGCGCTTTTTCCGGATCAACCGGGTTATCCATGATGCGCAGGAGCTTGGCTGTGAATGCCGCGGGATCGCCGCTGTAGCGACGCGCGATTCCGAGCAACCACGCTTCGACCGCTTTCTCCGGCGATTGGCCACGCACGCGCGCAGCCTTATACGCTTCGGTGTGCTTCCTGTAGGCGTCGAGCGTGGCGAGCTTCGACGCGACGTGGTCGAAAGCTTCGGCCCGACTTGCAAATTTCACGTATTGAGCCGCGACTCCGCGCCTTTTGGCACATACCGGGGCATAAGCACGCCGCCCTTCCCTGCGCGCGCCAGAGCCGAACTTCCATGCAAACAGATTGTTTGCATCGAGCGCGATGCGCGTCCATCCGTAGCCCGACTCCGCAATGGCCATTGCCGCGAGTGCGCCTGCAGGCACGCCGTGCGCCCTTTCAGCTTTCAATGCGAGCTCGCTCACTTCGCGCACGAAAGCTGCGCGCTCTTCAGCGGTCGGATGGCCCGGCTTGTTGCCGTAGCACGACCACTCGGCAGCCCAACCGACGCTGGAGAAGCACGCCACGCACGCCATGACAACCCTGGCGTTCCGAAGGGAATTCCGGAGCAGAATGGCCGTGATTGAACGTCGTGCATGACACCTCGGAGCAACCAATGGTCCCACTCGCTGCGCCTCCACCTTCAAAACCTCTCGATTTTGCGCGCAACCGCCGTCGGGCGATAGTCGGCACCCTCCGCTTTACGGGCAGAGTGCTACGATTCGGCACCTTTTACTTTTCGCGACACAGCAGCCGAAATGCGCATCGAAGTCATATGCACCGGGGACGAGGTTCTCACGGGCAAGATCGTGAACACCAACTTCAGCTATATCACCCAGAAGCTCGAAGACTTCGGCCTGCCCGTGAGGTGGGAAACAACGGTCGGCGACGATCGGGATGATCTTTTACTGGCTTTCCAGTTGGCGGGGCAGCGAGCTGACGCGGTCATCGTAAACGGCGGGCTCGGACCGACGGTAGACGATCTTTCACAGGAAATTGCCGCAAAGGCTGCGGCGGTGCCGCTCGAGCTCAGCGAAGAGTGGCTTGCGAAGATGGAAGCGTATTTCGCCCGCCGCAGCCGCGCGATGCCGCCGAACAACCGGAAGCAGGCGATGCTCCCCGCCGGCGCCGAAGTCCTGGACAACCCGGTCGGCACCGCATGCGGCTTCGCAGTCGACATCGGGCGCGCGCGCTTCTTTTTCACACCCGGCGTTCCGCGTGAATTACGGCGAATGCTCGAAAGCGAGATCGTGCCGCGCCTGCTTGCAAAAAGCGGCGTGCAGACGTCGGTCTACCTCAAGCGGTTTCATTCCTACGGCATCGGCGAATCGCATGCCGACGCGCTCCTCGCGGGAATCGAAGATGTGGTGCCGGGCGGCGGCGTGAAGCTCGGCTTCCGCGCGCACTATCCGCAGCTGGAGACCAAGCTCACCATCCGTGGCGGCGATATGGACGACATCCGCCGCAAGCTCGAGCCCGTAGAAGCCGAGGTGCGTCGCCGCCTCGGCAACTTCATCCTTGCCGAAGATGACCGGACACTCGAGGGGGTGGTCCTCGACGCG
Organism: Burkholderiales bacterium; assembly: GCA_046595235.1. Lineage (GTDB taxonomy): Bacteria > Pseudomonadota > Gammaproteobacteria > Burkholderiales > SG8-41 > JAQGMV01. The sequence goes on from JBKJPI010000001.1 coordinate 5,923, forward strand.
CTGGCACGCGAGGGCGAGACGCTGACACTCGTGGAAACCTTCACGAGCGGGCAGATTGCCGCACGCATCGGACACCTCGCAGGCGCCGAAAACGTGCTGCGGCGCGCGATCGTATCGCGTGACCCTCAGGAAATCTGCGCTGCGCTCTCGTTGCATCCTGCAGCATTGGCTGAAGTCTCGACCGAGAGCGCCGAAGCGGTGGCGCGTGCCGCTCAGCGCGAGTCGGGCGCGACCTACGCTCTCGCAGTATTGATCGATCTCGATGAAGGCGCGGACCGAATCGAGTTCGCAGGCACCATCTGTCTTGCGATAGCCAGTGCCGGCGATGCATCGTCCCGCCGGAGCCGCATCGTGGGCGGACGGGACTGGGTTCGGCTGGGTGCGGTGGAGATGGGGCTCGATTGCCTCCGTCGTTATCTGCAGGGGCTTCCCGTCACCGAACGTATCGACTTCGAAAAGGTTTGAAGGCTGGGCGAGTGACCGGGGCCATGTGTCGATTCGCCTCGGCCGCACTGGGGCTGACGTTCGCGTTGTGTCCTCTGTTCTCAGCCGCGGCGAACGTGCAACGGACGAGCACCGCAGAAACTGAGTTTCGCGCAGCGACTACGTGTCCCTCGACAGGCCTGGCGCTTGGCGCGTGCACAGGTTATGTCGTCGACCGCATCATTCCCAGGTTATGCGGCGGAAATGAAGAGTCATCGAATATGCAGTGGCTGACAATCCCCGACGCCAAAGCAAAAGCGCGTTGGGAACGTATCGGCTGCCGCGCGGGGCGAAAGCTTGTGCTCCCGGGCGAGTTCACATCGACGACCGTAGCTTTCCCCCTTGGCGATTCCCCAGAACCCGTGCGGGTGCAGCCGCTGGGATCGGGTTCGCGCCGCATCGAACGCGCCCCTCCGCCCGCGCCGGAAGCTTCGATGACCGAGCCACCCGCGCCTGAGGCAGCTAGCGCCGAGGAAGAACCCGAGCTGCCGCACCAGTAACGCCCCTTTAGTTTGGTCGAAAGTGTCTCGCGCACAGAAACGAGGTCGAGCCGTGCCCGAAAAATAATGCCACGCCCTCTCGGGCACGCTGAATGCTCATCCGTGCGGCGTGCTCATCCG